>CAYRBS010000045.1:4953-6786 GCA_964422335.1 uncultured Mariniphaga sp.
CACACAGTATAAACCCGTAGATCCTGATTATCATGAGATGATAAGTGAGGTGATTTCACGAAACAAACCAATAGTCATTCACTATTTTGGAAAAGGGAACACACTTGAAAGTAAAAAAGGTGCGGCAAAAGAAATTTTTTCCAACCAAAACCATGAAGAGTTTGTTGCATTCAAAAACGGGGAGAAAATCAGGCTCGACCGCATTATTACTTTTGACGGAAAGCCAGGCCCGGCCTACGATGAATACGACAGTTTCGCCCTTGCCTGTCTCGATTGCACCGGCGGAATGGATTAAAAGGATTAACGGCCATGTGCCATCCGCTCGCACAGGAGGAACCTTCTCAATTATTCTGAAAGCCTCCTTTTACGAACCGGTTCTGCCCAAACGAATCAGAATGGTTACACAATGGAAAAAACGATTGATTTAAACCTTCCGGCCCCTCAACCGGGGCAACAGCGAATTGTAATCCTGGGCGCCGGCTTTGGCGGTTTAAAACTCGCCAGGCTGCTTGCGCCCGATGAAAAAAATCAAATCCTGATAATCGATCGGAACAATTACCACCAGTTTCAGCCGCTGCTTTACCAGGTGGCAACCGCCGGACTGGAGCCCAGCAGCATCAGTTTTCCCATCCGGAAAATATTTCAAAAGAAAAAAAACGTTTTTATCCGCATTGCAGAAACCGAAGAGATACAAACAGCAACCAAAACCGTGCATACCAACAAAGGCCGGTATAAATATGATAAGCTGGTAATTGCGCTGGGTACCACTACCAACTTCTTCGGAAACGGGCAACTCGAGGAAAACAGCATCGGGTTAAAAACAGTTGCCGAAGCATTGTATATCCGGAACCAGCTGCTGAAAAATTATGAAAATGCACTTGCTTCGGGAAATGAAAAAGATCGCGAAGCAGCCCTGAATATTGCCATTGTGGGCGGAGGCCCCACCGGCGTGGAACTTGCCGGCGCCATTGCCGAACTTCGGAACACCATTCTACCCAAAGAATATCCCGAACTCGATTTCTCAAAAATGAACATTTTCCTCATCGAGGCGACCAATCGGTTGCTGGGAGCTATGTCGCCTGCATCTTCGGGAAAAGCAAAAAAATACCTGCAAAAACTGGGAGTGAAGGTACTTTTAAACACCCGGGTAGAATCGTACAACGGAAGAACGGTAACTACGGATTCCGGCAATATCCGCAGTTCGAATGTAGTGTGGGCGGCAGGAATGAGAGGCACGCCGGTAAAGGGATTGCCTGCTGAAACGGTTTTACCCAACGGGAGAATCCGGGTAAACGAATTTAACCAGGTAAAAGGGGCAGAGCAGATTTACGCAGTGGGCGATATTGCAGCAATGATTTTACCACACTACCCGAACGGACATCCGCAGGTGGCGCCAGCTGCTATTCAGCAAGCCGAAAACCTGGCCCTCAACATTCAACGCGAACAGAGGAACAAACCGCCCCGCCCTTTTCAATACCGCGAAAAAGGTACCATGGCAACTGTTGGCCGCAACCTGGCCGTTGTGGAATTACCTTTTGTTAAGTTCGGTGGTTTTTTTGCCTGGGCCACCTGGATGTTCGTCCACCTGATGAGTATCCTGGGCATGAAAAACCGGTTTTTCATATTTGTGAACTGGCTTACCAATTATTTCACCTACAACCTTTCGTTGCGGCTCATTATAAAACCCCGGAAAGCCTCCTGAATTAAGCATTTCACATTCCCCGTTAATAATTTTCATGAGCTCCCGTGCCGGCAATTACATCGTGAGCAACTTCCGGAAAATGCATATATTCCAACACTTTCAGAAGTGTCCGTTTTTTTGTAATTTTAAGA
>CAYRBS010000045.1:6886-13977 GCA_964422335.1 uncultured Mariniphaga sp.
AAAAAGATTTCGAAAAAAGTTTACGAAAAAGAACTGAACAAATTACAGATTGAACTGGTAAAGCTCCAGGAATGGATCAAACGAAAAGAGCTGAAAGTAATCGTCGTATTTGAAGGGCGCGATGCAGCGGGCAAAGGAGGTACCATTAAACGGATTACCCAGGTACTGAACCCCCGCATTTGCCGGGTTGTTGCCCTGGGAACCCCCACCGAACGCGAAAAGACCCAGTGGTATTTTCAACGCTATGTCCCCCAACTTCCCGCAGCCGGTGAAATGGTACTGTTTGACCGTAGCTGGTACAACCGTGCGGGGGTGGAAAAAGTAATGGGATTTTGCACCAACGATGAATACTGGGAATTTCTCCGTTCGTGCCCCAACTTCGAACGGATGCTGATCCGCTCGGGTATCATTCTCATCAAGTACTGGTTTTCGGTAAGTGAAGAAGAACAGGAAAAACGCTTCATTGCAAGAAACCTGGATCCCACCAAACGGTGGAAGCTTAGCCCGATGGATTTAAAGTCGCGCGAGATGTATGTGGAATACTCCAAAGCAAAAGATGAAATGTTTGCCTACACCGATACGAAAATAAGTCCGTGGTTTATGGTAGATGCCGACAACAAAAGAAAGGCACGCCTGAATTGCATTCACCACCTGCTCTCAATGATTCCGTACGAAGACCTTACCCCGGACCCGCTGGAACTGCCACCAAGAAAAGACAACAAAGGTTATGTGCGGCCACCGCTGGAAGAAATGACCTACGTGCCAGAGGTATATTGACACGTTTTTCAGAAGGAAATAGAAAATAAACCTGCTGGAATCTCTTAATTTTCAAGGGTCATTGTCATGTTATAAAGGTGTCTTTCCTGGCTTTCGATAAACCCGGGAAAAAGTTGGGATTGCCCGTTTTCTTCGACAAAGTTACGCTGAATAAGTTCTAAATAGGCGTATGTCCAGGTAATTTCCTCCCTGCTTCCTTCTTCCCCTTTCACCTGTACATCCTCTTTTACCGCGAATGTTGCCGATTGTTGCAACGGACTCCCGTTCTCCCCTTCAATCTTTTCTTTCATAGGAACCCCGGCATTTTTCAGGGAATTGCAGGTGGCTGCCAAATCGGGCCAGGAAGCTACTTCCTGCGCGTTGACCAATACGGCAAAATGACTCGGGGCATTACCGTGCAACAATACCCAGGCTGCATAATGCGACACGTCGTTCAATTTTAACACCGTATCTTTATTCGGCGGTTCCCAGGGTCGGCGAAAATACCGAACCAGTTCATCCTCGAGGATTTCTGCAGCTTCTGTATTCAAAATGCCGTCCTCCTTGAGCCGGCTTAACAGCTCAATCCCGGAATCGGAGAGCAGGTAAGGTGTTTCAGCAACCACATCGGGAAACAACCGCTGAGCCCACGGAGGGAGTTGCGAAATATCGAGCTGACTTATAAATATTTTAGGCAGCCCGGCAGTTACCGGCTCCAGATGTACGGCTTTCAAATTTTTTTTGGTAAACGTGTATTTCCCGGATGAATGGTACCCTAAGCAATCAAAAATATGTTTTATGGCCAAAATACCCGCCGGTTGCTCACCGGTGTGGGTATTCAGGGTACGAAACCCCAAATGGTCGGGAATTACCTTTCCCCCTCTCCGTTCTGTCATCTCGGCGTAGGAACGGGCATATGAAACCCGCAAAAGGTAGTCCCTCCAAAGTTTCTGTATAAGGTTTATTGCAATATCAGCCGCATTTCTTTTCATAACTGTTTAAACATGAAAAGAACCGCCAGGGTTACCAAAAAAAATGTGTTTAATAATATTATTTATTTCAAAAAAATAACAGGTAGGAAATGAAAACGGGATATTAACTGTTCTGTGCAAGTCCCTTATCCAAAACATCGTAAAATTCAGAAAGGATCATAGCTGTTGCGCCCCAGATTATTTCTCCCTCAAACAGAATACACGGGGCGCTCACGCTGCCGTTAAACAATTGTATTTCCGATATTTCCACCGCATTTCTATACCTCATTACCGGGAAAAGAAACAATTTTTCCACTTCCACGGGGTTAATTTCAAAATGCGGCTCTGATTTTAACCACCCAACAACCGGATGGATTAGAAAGTTGCTTACCTCCACATAAAGTTCCGAAAGAGACCCCAGAATTTCTACCTCCCCGGGGACAGTGCCAATTTCTTCCCATGTTTCGCGCAATGCTGTTTCTTTGGGTGTTTCCCCTTTTTCTATGCGCCCGCCCGGAAAAGCAATCTGCCCCGCGTGATGTTTCATGTGGACCGGCCTTTTAATCAGGCAAAGCGTTAATTCATTTTTTACTGAAAAAAGCAAAAGTAAGACACTGCTGTGTTTTAAATCCCGGGCATCAAATTCAGCCCCCCTGAGTTTTCGGTTTGGAGGAAGCATTTTGCGATGCGATGCCGGGCCAGGTAAATTTCCTGCAAGTGCGGCTTTTATATTTTCAGGCAATACATTCATAAAATATAGCGGAACAATCAATCGAACCGAATGGTTTTATCGGGCGAAATTTTACTGACCAGGAAGCTGGGGACCAACAGCATTAAGGTAGTGGCGACAATTGTGCCGAGGTTGAGCAACAGCAGGTGGACCAAAGAAAAGTTTACCGGAACTACATCCACATAGTAAGTTGTGGGGTTAAGCTTTAACACTTCGAAAGTATTTTGAATAACGATAAAAGCAATGCCGACAACATTCCCCCACAACATGCCGCGCGAAGTAAGAAAAACCGACAGGTAAAGAAATACCTTGCGGATACTCCAGTTGGGGCTTCCCATCGCTTTCAGTACGCCAATCATTTTGCTGCGTTCGAGTATAAGCACCAAAAGCCCTGAAATCATGTTAAACCCCGCAACCACTGCCATTAAAATCAAAATGATCCACACGTTCATGTCGAGGATCGAAAGCCAGTCGAAAATCTGGGGATAATCGCGGGTGACGTTGGTAGTACGCAGAATGGTCTCTTTCTCGCTGCTGTAATCAAGCACCAGGTTCCGTACCGATTGTTCCACCTCATCAATGCGCCCAAAATCAGCAATGCTGATTTCAAACCCGCTTACCTGGTCATCTTCCCAGTCATTTAACCGCCTGGTTTGTTTAATATCGCCCACAACAAACAGGTTATCGAACTCTTCGAGACTGGTGCTGTAGAGCCCGCTGATTTCCAGCTGAAGCATCCTCGGAGTTGTTTCTTCTTCATTAATAAAATAAAGAACCACCAAATCGCCGATATTCACTTTCAGCAGGTCGGAAACTTGCTTGGAAAGAATCACCTGGTTGGTCCGGGCAGAATCGTTTATCTCGGGCAGGGTTCCTTCAACAAGGTTTCTCCTGAAAAAATCCCAGTCGTAACCGGTATCGACCCCTTTAAAAACAATACCCTGAATGTAATCGTCGGTTTTAATCATTCCGGGTTTGGTAGCAAATACCTGTACCGATTTAACTTCCCTGAGAGAATCGAGCTGGCCCAGGAAAGGTTGATTCCTTGAAATCGGGCGGGTTTCGTAAGAGTTATTCGAATCGAAATTGATAATCTGAATATGCGATCCAAAACCAATAACCTTGTTGCGTATTTCATTTTTAAACCCCGTAACCACCCCCACCGAAATAATCATCACCGCCAACCCGAGGGCAATTCCCACAAGTGCAATACGAATAATCTTATGCGATAAAAAGTTTTTATTGCTTTTCTCGAAAAACAACCTGCGTGAAATAAATAGTTCGGTGTTCATATATCAACTCAATTGAGAACATGATTGCCGGTACTTTTTTTAACAGTTTCCGGCGCTATAACTTTTCTTCGGTTAATAAACGGAAGGGCAAGCAATGAAATTATACCCAGCACAATAACCATCCCCGTCATGGATGAATGGGCTACAAACGCAAAAATAATTCCGTCTTCAATAGCAATTCCGTATAAGGCCAGGGCTTCTTTTGCCATAAAGTGCCAGGCGCCAATCCCGCCTTGCACCGGGGCCACCATGCCAAAGCTGGAAAGTACAAAGGTAGTTAATCCCGCCAATGGGTTCAGGTTTTTTGTAAAATCGAATGAAAAAAACACACTGTAAAGCATCATATAATACAAAAACCAAATGGCTGCCGAATGAAAAAAGAACCATCCTTTTCTTTTTATGGAACGGATAGAAACAAAACCCTCTTTCAGGTTTTTCAGCACCTCCACCACTTTTTTGTAAAACAAGGTGTGTTTCAACGTTCTCCAAAAAAGAAAAACCAAAATACCCAGCGCCAGCAGCCCTGCCCAAAGGTAGGGGGAATAGATAAACATACGGAGTCTCGCTTCGATTGCGGGATTGTCCTGCAAGAACCGGAGCATTTGTCCGAATTGTGCAAAAACAGCAATCGCCAGCATAAGCAGTAACGTAACCATATCAATGGCCCTTTCGGCCACCACCGTTCCAAGCAGTTTGGTAAAAGAAACTTTTTCGTACCTCGCAAGCACCCCACACCTCGACAATTCGCCCATCCGCGGCAGTGCAAGATTCATGAGGTAGCCCACCATAACGGCTAAAAAAGTATTGGTAAAACGGGGCTTGTGACTTACGGGCTCAATCATCAACTGCCAGCGAAGTGTACGGCTGATGTGACTTAGCAGCCCAATAAAAAGCGAAATCACAATCCAGAAGTAGTTTACATCATTTCTTAAAACCGATTTAATTCTTTCAATGTCCTGATCCTTGTATATAAGCCAAAATATAAAAGCCCCAACGGCAAAAAACCCCAGGAACTTCACGATTTTAAAGGATAATTTTTTCAAACCAATTAAAATTAGCGCTGAATTACCCCCTGATTGCCAGCTCCCTGAATTTTATTAACTTCGGGGCGCAAAATAAAGGGCATATTTCAGCTAATTTGTAGCTGACAAAAATATAAATTTGTTTGATTTTTTCGGGAGAAAGACCACATTAGTAAGTAACCAGAAATGAGTGAACAGGGAAGTAATGAATATTGTCCGGCCCAAAAAGAAACTTGGTCAGCATTTTTTAAAGGATCAAAATATTGCCCTTAAAATTGTTGACAGCCTGGGTTCCACCGTACCCGATGTACTGGAAGTGGGCCCCGGGATGGGTGTGTTGACTCATTTTCTGTTACAACGTCCCGAATTAAATGTACAGGTTGTTGAAATCGATCCCGAATCGGTTGAGTACCTTCACACGCGCTTCCCCCTGCTGGAAGGGCGGATCCATTCTGCCGATTTCCTGAAATGGGATGCTGCTCTGCTTCCGGCGCATTTCAGCGTAATTGGCAATTTCCCCTACAACATTTCATCGCAAATATTTTTCAGGATAATAGAGCTGCGAAACCGTGTCCCCGAGCTTGTGGGCATGGTACAAAAAGAGGTAGCCCAGCGTATCAGCGCTGCTCCGGGAAACAAAACATACGGAATTTTGAGTGTGTTGCTGGGGGCGTGGTACGAAACGGAATATTTATTTACCGTACCCGAACAGGTTTTTGTCCCTCCCCCGAAGGTTAAATCTGCCGTTATCAGGCTAAAACGGAACGACGTTGAAAAACTGCCGTGCAACGAAAAGTTGTTCTTTCAAACCGTAAAAAAAGCCTTTGGTAAACGACGAAAGATGCTCCGGAATTCCCTGGGCGGACCAGAGGTGAAATTACCGGAGCAATTTGCCGAAAAAAGGCCCGAGCAACTCTCAGTTGCTGATTTTATTGAGTTGACAAAAATGATCGAGACCTGAAAAAAAGCAGAAGATGGAATTTGAAATTACCAACGAATATATTGACAGGCTAAAAGAGCTTGTTGAAGAAAATAACACCGAGGAACTGAAAGCTACCATGGAACCGCTTCACCCGGCCGATATTGCCGAGGTGATGGATGATCTGAACATGGAGGAAGCCAAATTTATCTACCTGTTGCTGGATGGAGAAAAAGCATCCGATGTGCTGATTGAAATCCCGGAACAAGACCGTAAACGGTTCCTGAGAGTTCTGCCTCCCGAGCTGATTGCCAGCAAATTCATTGAATACATGGACTCCGACGATGCCGCCGATATTATGGCCGACCTCGACGATGACATGAAAAAAGAGGTGCTGCAAAAAATTGAAGATACCGAACAGGCAGGCGACATTGTAGATTTGCTGGAATACGAAGAAGATACTGCCGGTGGGATAATGGCAAAGGAGCTGGTATCGGTAAACGAAAACTGGACTGTGGCCACCTGCCTGAAGGAAATAAGCAAACAGGCCGAAGAGGTAGATGAAATTTACTACATTTATGTTACCGACGACCAGGATAAACTGAAAGGGGTCCTTTCCCTGAAAAAACTTATACTGAATTCCACCAACACAAAAATATCAAACATTTATAACCAGGAAGTAAAAATGGTTACCACCGATACCCGGCGGGAAGAGATTGCCGAGATAATGGACAAGTACGACCTGGTAGCCATCCCCGTTGTAGATGGTATAGGCAGGCTGAAAGGCCGCATCACGTTCGACGACGTGATTGACTTTGTGCGCGAAGAAGCCGAACGCGACTACCAAATGGTTTCCGGTATTGCCCGCGATATAGAACCCGACGACAAAGCGTGGGAACTCATCCGGGCACGTTTCCCCTGGCTGCTGGTTGGATTGCTGGGCGGAATCCTGGGCGCCCTGGTGCTGGGCAATTACGAGTCCGAACTAAACCATGTTACCGAACTCGCGTTTTTCATTCCACTCATCGCGGCCATGGCGGGGAATGTGGGTGTACAGTCTTCTTCCATTGTGGTTCAAAGCATTGCCAGCGGGGTAAAAGACATTGAAACAACAGGAAAACGGTTGCTTAAAGAACTGACCGTGTCATTTGCCACCGCATCCATTTTTGCCGTCCTGATTTTTATTTACAACTATTTTGTACAGGGAAACCTTGACCTGACCCTTTCGGTGTCTATTTCGCTTTTTATAGTTATGTTGTATGCTTCGTTTTTCGGAACGTTAATTCCGTTGCTGTTACACCGGCTGAAAATTGATCCTGCGCTCGCAACCGGCCCGTTTATTACCACTATGAACGATGTGCTCGGTTTGTTTATTTATTTTGGCGTAGGTAAAATGTTTTT
>CAYRBS010000046.1:0-13703 GCA_964422335.1 uncultured Mariniphaga sp.
AAAATGGATATCAACATCTGGGAAGTTATCGATGCTGCCAAAACCAAACCTTTCGGGTTTCAGGCATTTTACCCCGGTCCGGGCATCGGAGGACATTGCATCCCGCTCGACCCGTTTTACCTCGAGCACATTGCCAAAAAATTCAGTTTCGACCTGAGTATGATTCACACCGCGGGACATATTAATATGCGCATGCCGCACTACATGTACATTAAAATTGCCACTGCCCTCAACCGCCACAAAAAAGCTGTAAACGGCAGCAGCATTCTTTTTGTCGGGGTCGCTTACAAACCCAACATCGACGATGAACGCGAATCTCCTGCCCTGGATATTATGGAAATTGTAGCCCACAAAGGGGGAAACGTGAGCTACCACGACCCTTTTATTCCGCAGTTAGAATCCAGGAATAACTTGTCGAATGACGGGACAAAACTCCGGTCGGTACCGCTGTCCGGGGAGAACCTCCGACAGGCCGACTGCGTTGTTCTTACCACCAATCACGATGCTTTCGATGTGGATTTCATTCAAAAGCATTCAAAAATGATTGTGGATATGCGAAACATGGTTAAAGAAGGATCGGACAAGGTTTATAAATTATAAAAACCCCTGCTATCCGCGATTCATCATTTACAAAGGTGAAGTCAATAGTTTTCCCGGATAGAAAAATGGAACGAATGATGACAGAAAATCATAACAACATTATGAATATTGCCATCTCTGCAGCTATTGAGGCAGGGAACGAAATCATGCGAATTTATAACGACCCGGAAGCTGATTTTTCCGTGGAAAAGAAGGCAGACAATTCGCCGCTGACAATTGCCGACAAAGCAAGTCACCGGGTTATTATGCAGCACCTGAAGGCAACCGGCATCCCGGTTCTTAGCGAAGAGGGGACCTCCATTTCGTATTCCGAAAGAAAAGAATGGAACACCCTGTGGATGGTTGATCCGCTGGATGGCACCAAGGAGTTTATCAAACGCAACGGTGAATTTACCGTGAACATTGCACTGATTGGAAAGGGTAAACCGCTGGCCGGTATTATTTATGTACCCGTTACGGAAACCCTTTATGTGGGTTGGAATGGTGGAAACGGAAACCGGGAGTTTCAATTACCGGAAACTGAAAACACCCCGGGTGCCTGGAAACTAACCAACCCTGCTACAAATCTTACTTTCAGTGAATTAATATTCAGTGGGAAAAAGCTGCCCTGCGACGATCTTCCTCAAATCTATACCCTGGCAGGAAGCCGTTCGCACATGGGGCCTGAAACCGAAGAATATATAGCCAAAAGAAAAGAGGAACACCCGCAAATCGACATGGTTTCAAAGGGAAGTTCGCTGAAAATATGTATGGTTGCCGAGGGCGCTGCCCACGAATACCCGCGTTTTGGTCCTACCATGGAGTGGGATACTGCCGCCGGACATGCCATAGCCAACGCTGCCGGCAAAAAACTTTGGCTCACTGACTACTCCGGTGAACTCACCTACAACAAAGAAAACCTGCTGAACCCGTATTTTATCGTGAAATGAAGCCGATATGGAAATTCTTATTCATTACAACATTCGTGGCACGATTTCCCGATCCGCAGGCTGGCGGAGAAGGGAACTCACGACTTTTAGCACATTAAAAATATAAGACATGGAAAACATCCACACAACATTTGACAAAATCAAAGATCGCCGCGCCAAGGAAATCTATCTCAAACAACGCGCAAAAGTCATCTGGTTCACCGGCCTCTCCGGCTCGGGCAAAACAACACTTGCCAGTCTGCTCGAAAAAAGGCTGTTCGAACTCAACTACTTTTGCCAGATACTCGACGGGGATAATGTACGTTCCGGCATCAATAAAAACCTGCGGTTTACAGAAGAAGACCGCATGGAAAACATACGGCGTATTGCCGAAGTTTCAAAACTGTTTATGAATTGCGGCATTATTTTGATTTGTGCGTTTATCAGCCCAACCAACGAAATGCGGCAAATGGCCAAAGAAATTATTGGCGAAGACGATTTTCTCGAAGTTTTTGTAAATACCCCGCTGGAAGTGTGCGAGCAACGCGATCCAAAAGGGCTGTACAAGAAAGCCCGCGCCGGTAAGTTGAAAAATTTTACCGGTATTTCATCCCCCTTCGAAGTGCCTGAAAAACCGTTTGTCGTTGTAGATAACTCAAATCCTGATTTGGATAAAAACATTAAAGGGTTGCTTCGGAAAATTATCCCGGAAATTAAATTCGACCCTTCTGAAATCTTATAATAATTGTAACCTGAAAGACCCTGAAAATTTCCTGATGTCCCGGATGAGATTGTTTTTTCGTCATCCGGCGAATGAAGGAACGCTACACCCGGAAAAAATCACTATGTTTAAATACCTCCTGGTTATACTTGTGCTGTTAAATATCCTCAGCCTGAAAGCCCAAAATTCGATTGATATTTCCATTAAGAATTCCACGCTGGGCACAACCGGAAACCAACTTCCATTTTGGTTCTCCGCCAATCAGCACGGGAAAATCGGGGAGCACAATTCTTTTTTAAACGTGAATGATTTATTCATTGGAAAGCCTTACAGCAATCCATCCGGTTCCGTCCTTTCTTATACCTGGGGAGGCAACCTGGTAGCCGCATTTGGAGAAAACAATTATTACCAGGTAAACCAGGCATTTGCCGGTATTTCTTTCAGAGGTTGGGAATTGAAAGGAGGGGTGTTTCACGATCCCGTCCGCCATGCAGGCCTGTCAACCACCAATGGAAACCTGGCCCGCAGCCGGCACGCACGACCTTATCCCATGTTGCGTTTTTCTACGGCCGGATATAAGCCTGTTCCTTACCTGGAAAACTGGCTCAGTTTTAAAGGGGAGTACGACGAAGGCATATTGAACGATAAACGGTACGTTGACAAGACGCGCATGCACCATAAATCATTTTACCTGAAGATGATGCCGTCGGCCACATGGGAAATTAACGCCGGGATTGAACATTTTGTAATGTGGGGAGGCACTTCACCGGATGAACACACGGGGGAATTGCCGAAAGATTTTAATGCTTACTTGCGATATGTGTTTAGCGCATCGGGCGATGAGGATTTTCCCACTACCGACCAGCTTAACGTTGCCGGAAACCAGTTGGGGACTTATCAGCTGGAAGTGGTAAAAAATTTTGCTGAAACCGATGTTGCTTTTTACCTGAGCCATCCGTTTGAGGATTTGTCCGGGATAAACTGGCGCAACTGGCCCGACAAACTGCTGGGATTGCATCTCCGCTTCAATAACCGAAAGGAACTGATAACTGATGTGGTGTATGAATTTACCAATACCCGCCAGCAGGGAATTCGTGATTCGATTTATGTGCCGGATGAAAATACCGGTGAATGGAAGCGCCTGCATACCGATAATTATTTCAGTCACAGTGTTTATAAATCGGGTTATACCTATCATCAGCAGGTGATGGCTTCCCCCCTTTTTTTTCCGGTAATATTGAATGACGGGATTTCCAGGGGGATTCGTTCCAATCGTTTTTTTGCACACCATTTAGGCCTTAGGGGAAATTTTTCGGAGTTTATTCAATGGAAAGGGCTGTTAACTTTGAGTCACCATTTCGGGACTTATTCGCAGCCGTTTGAACCTTCGCAGAAACAACTCTCCGGCTTGTTGGAAATTCAATATATAAATCCCGGGGTTCCTGTTGAAATTGGAGTTTCCACCGGCGCCGATGCCGGTAACACCATTCATACAAATTTAGGTTTTCAGTTATGGGTTGCAAAGAGGTGGTAGTATTCTGTCAACCGGGAATGTTAATTGAAAAGGCGCTTAACCGGTTTTTGAGGCTTGAATTGTAAGGAGAAACAATTCCGGTAAGACAGATGATTGTTGCTGAACAGACAAAAAAGAGAATGCCCCTGGTTACCTTTCGGTTCCAGGGGCATTCTTCTTCATAACTTAAATTTTTTATTCTTCTGTGTTTTTATTCTCATTTTGGTCACCTGCAATGGAATCGCGCATGGAAGTGTCGGCCTTTATGTTATTGTATTTCATGTAATCCATGATTCCGAGGTTACCGCTTTTGAATGCTTCAGCAATAGCCAGCGGAACTTTCACTTCGGCCTCGATTACTTTGGCACGGGCTTCCTGTGCTTTGGCTTTCATTTCCTGCTCGAGGGCGATTGCCATAGCGCGGCGTTCTTCAGCTTTGGCCTGGGCGATGTTTTTGTCGGCTTCGGCCTGGTCGATTTGCAATCCTGCACCTATATTTTTACCGATATCAATGTCGGCAATATCGATGGAAAGTATCTCGAACGCTGTTCCTGCATCGAGCCCTTTTTCCAGCACTACCCGTGAAATAAAATCCGGGTTTTCGAGCACGGCCTTGTGTGAGTGCGACGAACCGATGGATGAAACAATTCCTTCGCCTACGCGGGCCAGAACGGTATCTTCGCCTGCACCCCCAACCAGTTGTTTAATACTTGCGCGAACCGTAACCCTTGCTTTTGCAATGAGCTGAATCCCGTCTTTTGAAACGGCTGTAACGGGCGGTGTATTAATTACTTTTGGGTTTACCGACATTTGAACGGCTTCGAAAACATCACGCCCTGCCAGGTCGATGGCAGTGGCTACTTTAAAGGACAAGTCGATGTTGGCCTTGGATGCTGACACCAGGGCATGTACTACATTTGCTACATGTCCGCCGGCCAGGTAGTGAGCTTCCAGGTCATTGCGGTTCAGGTTAAGTCCCGCTTTTGTGCCTTCGATGAGTGCGCGCACGATGACTCCCGGGGGAACCTTACGGAAACGCATCAGGAAAAGCTGCATCAATGAGATTTTTACACCTGAAACAAGTGCTGAAAACCACAACCCGATTGGGATAAAATAGAGGATAATGAAAAGTAATACAATTACTCCTAACACTAATCCCCACGTACCTACTGCTTCAATCATTTTGTTATTTTTTAATTGGTTCTACAATAATTCTATTCGTGAGTATCTTCAATACTTTTATTTCGGTGTTGTGATCTATAAAAGCGCCGGTTGACTGCGCATCAGCCACCTCGCCATTCACTTTTACCTTTCCCGTAGGCGCCAGCCTGCCAATGGTTTTGCCGGTGTCGCCCACATGGATTTTTTCAGGGCTTACGGTTTCCACTTTCCCATCGATAAACGAATTAAGGATCATTTTTTTTCCGGTTTTCGATTTGAAAAGATAGTAAATAACCAGCGGGGATGCAACCAGTACAAATGTAAGGGTCAGAAAACCGATACCGTTGCCGTAGGAGACAAATGCAATGTAAACGCTGATTCCCAAAAGGATAAAGCCGCCGATTCCGGCAACAGTGACTCCGGGGATTACTGCAAACTCAATGAGTAGCAGCAACAGGCCCAGAAATATGAGCAATATAATGGCAAATGCTGTCATGGTAGTGAATCTATTGTGGCGCTTAGTTTGCGTTCTGTTAAAGCTTCTTTCATTGGTTTTAAAATTTCAAATCTTCCATTCCGGATATCGCAACTGCCTTTGTGGTGGGCAATTACCGTACATTGAACGGCTTGTTCATAATCGTGTTCGCAAATGTTTATAAGCGCATCGATAACGTAATCGAAACTGTGTACATCATCGTTGTGCAAAACCAGCGAGAATTCGCCATCTACGTATTTTCCGGTACTTCTTTCCGGCTTTTTTTTAGTCTCCTTCGATGTCATCTCCTGCTTCTATTTTTTTTGCCTGCTCCAAAGTTATTCTTTTTCCTTTAAAATACGGCACAACCGATGCATCTTCTACACCTTCCTGCCTCACCTGTTTTTGTAATTTTTTTGCATCGTCCAGGTTTTTAAGGTTACCGGTAGTATAAACCACCACGCCATCTTCGTCGGTGTAGTTTTCTATTTTCCGCAGTACGGATAGTTTGTTAAATAACCGCTGAACATAGGCAGGTAAGCCTTTGCTGTATGCTCCGATTTGAATTTTGTAAACCAAATCATCGGTTTGTGCCCCGGACCTGCGGCTTGGTTGTGATTCCGGCACTCCCAGTAATTCCATCGGTGCTGTTGAAAGTACCGTGATGTCCTGTTCCGCCTCTTTTTTTGCCTGTTCCTTTTCTGCTCGTCTGGCAGCCTGTATAACTTCCTGCTGGTACAGAAATTCATTCAGTTCGTTGGTGGATGCATTCTGCCAGTATTCGTTTTCGCGGGCTTTGCTTTGTAAAAAAAACCGGGGGAGTTTTTCTTTTATCGCATACGATTCTTCTTCAAGAGAAAGAATTTCTTTGCCAACGGCTTCTTTATCTTCCTGGTCGTCTGCAGTCTGGTATTCTTTTCGTAACTCATTGGCTTTTTTCAGATTGGAATCCAGTTTTTCCTGCATTTCCTGCCCCTTTTTATACAATTCGAGGCCTTCTTTGGTTTTAAAATGCGCTGTATTGAAATAGATTATTTTATTGTTAATCTGGAATTCAATAGAGTCACCGGGCAGAGGGGTGTATGTGGGTTTAACTCCCGGCAATAATGAGATTGGCGTACGGGGTATGTCCAGTCGGGTACCTTTTTGTTGAGAAACACGGGTAATTAAGCCCAGGCTGTCGGTTTCAACTTCCTGTTTTTGAGCAGGTTCCTTTTTAGCCACTGTTTTTGTTTCTGGTTCTGGCTCTGGTTCTGGTTCATTATTACTATCGGTCTCCATTTCATCTGTGTCTGTATCCTTTGCGGTATCTGCTGTTATTTCTTCTTCAGTGTATGTGTCCCTGTCAGTGGAACGTTCCTGATTTTCCGGTTCTTTGCTGATGTTTTCGAAAGGGTTGACCTGGTCGAAACACTGCTGGATTTTTTCAGCCACGCCGAGTTCAATTTGATCGCTTTCCGGCACACTTTGCCTGAACCGGTTGTATAGTTTTAACGCTTCGTCCCAGTTGTTTCGGGCATGATACTGGATGGCGAGGTAATAATTTATCCGGTCGGGCGTCACGTCTTTTCCCGCTTTTAAAAGGTGTTCCAAATCGCTGTCGGCGAAATGCCCGTTTTCTGTCCGACTGGCGCCATAATAATAGTTTAACAGGGGATCCGACGCATCGTTCTCCAGCAATTGCCGGAAAATGGTTTCTGCCTCCTCAAACTTCCCGGCGTCGAAAAGCTGCATAGCCTTTACCGTCGCATTGTCCTGACTGCCCGCAGGAAGATGGGTTGTTGCGGCAAACAAAAGGACAGAAATGAATGTTAACTTTATAAATATTTTATTGTACAGCATTGATTACAGGTTAAAAATTCTGCAGCGTAAAGTTACAAAAATTGTGCAAAGCACTATACTTTAAGGGCAGGCTAACCATCACGAATCTATTAAAAAGTTGGCTGATTTTTATTATTAAATAATGTATATTTGTAAATCTTGAAAAACCAAAACAGCAAATGGGAAAATTAAAATCAGGAGATAAAGCACCGGAATTTGAAGGGTTAAACCAGGATGGAAAAAAAATCGGGTTGAACGATTTTTCAGGAAAAAAGCTGGTTCTTTATTTTTATCCAAAAGACGATACACCAGGATGTACGGCTGAATCGTGTAATCTGAACGATAATTACGACACCTGGCTTGAAAAAGGTTACGAAGTAGTGGGGATAAGCCCCGACAGTGTGGAATCGCATAAAAAATTCAGTGAAAAATACGGATTAAAATTCAACCTGTTGTCCGATCCTGAAAAGGAAATTTTGAAGTTATATGGCGCCTGGGGCGAAAAGAACAGGTATGGGAGAAAATACCAGGGAGTTTTACGTACCACCTTTGTAATTGACGAAGACGGGATTATCCGGGAGGTTTTTGAAAAAGTAAAAACCAAAGATCACACGAATCAAATTTTTGAAAGCTTAAATATTTAACCTTTTCTGAACATGACGAAAGAAGAAAAAACTCAAATGAACAAGGAAAAGCTGAAAGCGCTTCAGCT
Source organism: uncultured Mariniphaga sp. (assembly GCA_964422335.1). Lineage (GTDB taxonomy): Bacteria > Bacteroidota > Bacteroidia > Bacteroidales > Prolixibacteraceae > CAYRBS01. The sequence goes on from CAYRBS010000046.1 coordinate 7,912, forward strand.
CACAATGGATAAAATTGAAAAAAGCTACGGCAAGGGTTCCATTATGCGCATGGGCGAAAGGGTTGTGGATGATGTTCCGGCGATTTCGTCAGGTTCCATTGCCCTGGATGTGGCCCTTGGAATTGGCGGTTACCCCAAAGGCAGGGTAGTTGAGATATACGGCCCCGAGTCGTCGGGTAAAACCACGCTTGCCATTCATGCCATTGCCGAAGCGCAAAAAGCGGGTGGCATTGCTGCCATTGTGGATGCCGAGCATGCTTTTGACCCTTATTACGCCCAAAAACTGGGAGTGGATATTGATGAATTATTGATATCGCAACCCGATAACGGCGAACAGGCGCTGGAAATTGTTGATAATCTTGTACGCTCCGGGGCGATTGATATTATTGTAATCGACTCGGTAGCTGCCCTTACACCAAAGGCAGAGCTGGAAGGCGAAATGGGTGATTCCAGAATGGGACTGCAGGCCCGGCTGATGTCGCAGGCTTTGCGGAAACTCACAGGTAACATCAGTAAAACAAAAACCTCTTGCGTTTTTATTAACCAGTTGCGCGAAAAAATCGGGGTTATGTTTGGAAATCCTGAAACTACCACCGGTGGAAATGCACTGAAATTTTATGCTTCGGTCCGTCTCGATATCCGCCGTATCGGCCAGATTAAGGACGGGGAAGATGTGAATGGGATTAATGTACGGGTGAAAGTGGTTAAAAACAAAGTAGCGCCGCCGTTCCGTAAAGCCGAATTCGATATTCTTTATGGCGAGGGAATTTCAAAATCGGGCGAAATTATTGATTTGGGTGTGCAATTCAATATCATCAAAAAAAGTGGTTCGTGGTTTAGCTATGGCGATACCAAACTTGGCCAGGGCCGCGAAACCGTGCGCAACCTGATTATTGACAATCCGGAGATGGCCCGGGAACTGGAAACCAAAATACTGGAAGCCATTTCAGGAAAAACAACCACAACGGCATAAACAATAACAACACGGACAGATATTACTGGGTGAACCGCGTCTGTCGATTCATCCAGTTTTTTTTTAACCAAAAAAACAATTTGAATGAAGGTTTTAAAGTTTGGCGGAACTTCAGTCGGTTCAGCCGGCAACATCAGGCAGGTAAAAAAAATTATAGAGCAGCAAAACAATGATATAATTGTGGTCGTTTCTGCCCTCGGTGGTGTAACCGACCTTATTCTGAAAGCTGCCCGTGTAGCCGCTTCCGGTACAGGCGATTTTCAACCTGTTCTGGCCGAAATAAAAAAGCGGCACACGCAGGTCATTAGCGATCTTTTCAATGGGGCAGCCCCCATGGTTTATATTGCTGAAGAATTGCTGGATGAACTGGAGCAAATCCTTACCGGTATAACACTGGTGGGGGAACTTACGCCCAAAACCCTCGACCGGATTGCCGGAATTGGCGAACGGGTTTCTTCGCATATACTGGCACAGTTTATTCCGGGTGCGGTGCGGAAAGACGCTTCCGAATTGATTCAAACCGATAGCCACTTTGGAAAAGCTGCCGTTGATTTTGAAATTACCAACCGGCAAATACAAAAAGAATTCTCCGGTTTTACCGGTATTGCAGTGGTGCCGGGGTTCATTTCCAAAAATGCCCGGGGCGAATTTACCACCCTGGGCAGGGGCGGCTCCGATTACACCGCGGCCATCCTTTCCGCCGCTTTGGAAGTGGAAGCCCTTGAAATATGGACCGATGTGGACGGCTTTATGACAGCTGATCCGCGGGTTATAAGCAAAGCCTACACCATTCCTGAATTAACTTACTCCGAAGCAATGGAACTTTCACACTTCGGGGCAAAGGTGATATATCCGCCTACTATTTTGCCGGTTTATCAAAAGGAAATTCCAATTCATATAAAAAACACCTTCGCACCCGATAAGGAAGGAACGTTAATTCTCAACCGTGTTGAAAGCCGGAAAGATCGTCCCATCAAAGGGATATCCTCCATTTCAGGCATATCGCTCGTTACTTTGCAGGGTATCGGTATGGTGGGAGTTACCGGAATTTCCATGCGGCTTTTTACAGCCCTCGCCGGGGTAAACGTAAATGTTATTCTGATATCACAGGCGTCTTCTGAAAATTCCATTAGTGTTGCCATTGACGGGCATGCCGTGGAAGTGGCTGAAAGTGCCATCCGTGCCGAATTTGAAAAAGAAATTGAAACCGGACAGGTGAGTAAGCTGGCTGTTGAAAGTGAACTTTCTATTGTAGCCATCGTGGGCGAAAACATGAAACATACCACCGGAATAGCCGGGAAATTGTTTTCTACCATTGGCAAAAACGGTATCAACATAATTGCCATTGCCCAGGGCGCTTCAGAATTGAATATCTCCTGGGCAGTGAGGACATCGGAGCTGCGTAAAACCCTGAATGTGGTACACGAGTCGTTCTTCCTTTCCGAAAATGTGGAATTGAATGTGTTCCTGATGGGAATTGGAACCGTGGGAAATAATTTGCTGCAACAGATTCAGAAACAACAACAAAAGCTGCTGGATGAAAAACACCTGAAAATTAAATTGACCGGCGTGGCCAATACTAAAAAAATGGCGTTTCTGCGCGACGGCATTCCTATTTCCGGTTTCCGCGAAACCCTTGAAAACTCTGAAATGAAATCGAGCCTGAAAGGTTTTGCCCGGGAGATGGAGGAAATGAATATTTATAACTCGGTTTTTGTGGATTGTACCGCTTCCGAAGAAGTTTCAACTTTGTACAAAGAAATTTTAAATTCGAACATTTCGGTGGTAACTGCCAATAAGGTAGCAGCTTCATCGGCCTACGAAAATTACATGGAGCTGAAACACGTTGCCAAACAAAAAGGGGTGAAATTTTTATTTGAAACCAATGTGGGAGCAGGTCTGCCCATCATCAACACATTGAACGATTTGGTAAATTCGGGCGACCGTATCCTCAAAATTGAGGCGGTATTGTCGGGTACGCTCAACTATATTTTTAATACCATTTCAGCCGAAATTCCATTCAGCCAAACCATAAAAATGGCGAAAGAACAGGGCTTTTCAGAACCCGACCCGCGGGTTGATTTAAGCGGGGTGGATGTGGCCCGTAAAATTTTAATTCTCGCCCGGGAATCGGGGTACCCGCTTGAAATGGAAGATATTACCATCGAACGTTTTGTGCCTGATGCGTTTTTCGACGGAGAACTGAACGAATTCTGGGAAAATATATCGAACCTCGATGCTGAATTTGAAGCAAAAAGAAAAATTCTTGAAGCGGAAAATAAAAAGTGGCGTTTTGTGGCCCGCTACGAAAGCGGGAAAGCTCAAATTGGCCTGCAGGAAGTAGGTGCACAACATCCGTTTTACGATCTCGAAGGCAGTAACAACCTGGTAATGTACACCACCGAACGGTACAATGAATTCCCGATGCTAATTAAAGGATACGGGGCCGGGGCCTCGGTGACTGCTGCCGGTGTTTTTGCCGATTTGATTAAAGTTTCGAATATGTAAGTAATACTATGTTGGGAAGATAAACGATGAATAAATAATGCAAAAAATGAAACATTTAATTATACTGGGTGATGGAATGGCCGATGAGCCGCTGAGCAGTTACGGTGGGAAAACCCCGTTGCAACTGGCCGACAAACCTCATATTGACTGGCTTGCCCGAAACGGGCAAAACGGGCGATTGGCCACTGTACCGGAAACCATGCCCCCCGGCAGCGAAATTGCCAATATGGCCGTGTTGGGCTACGACGTGGAAAAAGTTTACGAGGGGAGGGGAGTGCTCGAAGCTGCCAGTATGGGAGTTGAGCTGCAGCCCGGTGATTTGGCGCTGCGGTGCAACCTGCTCACCATCGAAAACGGGAATATCAAAAATCATTCGGCAGGGCATATCTCCAGTGAAGAAGCTGCGGAGATCATTGAGTTTCTGAACAATGAGCTGGGCGATGAGAAGGTGAAATTCTTTCCCGGAGTTTCCTACAGGCACCTCATGGTGGTGAAAGGTGGTTCACGTGAGTTGGAATGTACCCCGCCCCACGATGTGCAGGGAGCTCCGTTTAACGATGTGTTGGTTAATGCAACTTCAATCGAAGGCATTTCAACAGCACATCAGTTAAATGAACTTATTTTGAAATCGCAGGAACTGCTTGAAAACCACCCGGTGAACGTGAAGCGCCGGAGCGAGGGAAAATCGCCGGCAAATAGTATCTGGCCATGGTCGCCGGGCTACAAACCCGCTATGCCTACCCTCAAAACGATGTTGGGGGTGGAAAAATCAGCCGTTATTTCGGCTGTTGATCTGGTGCAGGGTATTGGCGTTTATGCCGGCATGGAGGTCATTTATGTGGAGGGTGCCACCGGCCTGTACGATACCAATTACGAAGGAAAAGCCCGTGCCGCTGTGGACGCCCTCAAAAGGTGTGATTTGGTTTACCTGCATATCGAAGCAAGTGACGAGGCCGGACACGAAGGCGATGTGGAACTGAAAACCAAAACCATTGAGTACCTCGATCAGCGGGTAGTAAAATATATTTTGGATGAAACAAAAAAAATGGATGAACCGGTGGCCATTGCCGTCCTGCCCGACCACCCAACGCCTTGCGCCCTGAAAACCCACACCCGCGAACCGGTACCGTTCCTGGTTTATAAACCCGGTATTGTGCCCGATGAGGTGGAGGTTTACGATGAGTTTAGTGCAAAAAGCGGGGCCTTTGGTTTGCTGAAGGGTGATGAGTTTATTAAGAGGTTTTTGGAAATTTAAATTAGGAACGGATGATAATACCTCCTGTGTAAAGAAACGTTGTATGGTTCTGGAAAACAATGAAAAGTGAATCGCAAATTTGTGAGAATGCAAGAACAATAAAACATAGAATGGAAAGAAAGTTGGCGGGATGAATACCTGAAATGGATTTGCGGTTTTGCTAATGCTCAAGGAGGCAAAATTTCGCACAAGCCTGTTTATCGTGGGGTCGGTTTTTTTTTACGCTGTTATTGGTTTCACGTTGAGTTGTCCGCCAATGGCTTTCAATACTTTCATTATTGTTTCAAATTGTGGTTTTGCTCCGTCGGATAAAGCTTTGTAAAGACTAGGTCTGCTCATTCCAGTTTTCTCCGCAATTTTAGTCATTCCGATTGATTTTGCTATATGTCCGATTGCTGCTATCAAATCAGAGCTGTCTCCATCTTCGAGAACTGTATTCAGGTATTCAGCAATCATTTCTTCGCTGTCTAAATAGTCCGCTATATCAAATTTTGTGGTTTCCATATCAATCATTTTTTAATCTATTCCAAATTTTTTTCGCTTTTTCGATGTCCTTTTGTTGAGTTGATTTGTCTCCTCCAATTAAAAGAATTACGATTCTATTGTCTTTTTCTTTAAAGTATATTCGGTAGCCTTTTGCATAATTAATTCTCATTTCGCTAATTCCGTCACCGACAGGTTTGCAATCTCCAAAATATTCATCCGTTTCAAGTTTCTGAATTCGAAAAAGTATTTTAGATTTTGCCCGAATATCTTTTAGCTTTCTAATCCATTTGTCAAATTCAGATGTTTTTTCGGTAATTATCATTCAAATATTGTATCCATTTGGATACAAATATAACTATTTTTTATACATTATTGAAACCAAAAATTGCAAAAGGAATGTAATTTAAACTTTGTCTGATTAATCAACTACTTGCGGACTGATAAGTTTGTGTTTCAAAATACACAACGTTTTATACATCTGTCCGCTTTAACCGAACAGGTATCGCATAATCAGGGTCATATCGTATCGAATTCGGTAAGAAATCGCTTTGAGCCCCTTACTGCAAATAC
>CAYRBS010000047.1:0-13473 GCA_964422335.1 uncultured Mariniphaga sp.
TACCTTCTCATGATTCCGTAGCACATAATTTTCAGGATGATATCGACACTGCGCTCGAGATTGACCGACCCGTAATTCCCAGCGGTTAGCGGCATTTCCAGTCCTTTAATAGCAGTGGTAATTCCAATGGCTGCCAGGTTAAAATCGTAAATTTCGAATTCATTTTTCCGCACCCCTTCAATAAGAATTCTTTTTATCATACGTATTTCATCTTGCTCGTAGCGTCTTTTTACCCCTTCGATAAATTCAACGGCGGTAATATCGTTTTCAATGGCATGGTAAAAATTGGCCAGGCTACGGAAAGTGGTGAGTTTCGTAAGGATATAATCGCGCAGTTTATCTACCGGATCGGTATTCCGGTTGATCACTGTTTCCAGCTCACGGGCCAAAATATCAACTTCTTTCATTATCACGGCCTGAAACAGGTCTTCCTTACTTTTGAAATAGTAGTAAAGCGAGCTTTTCCCTTTTCTAACGGCATTGGCAATATCATCGAGCGTTGTTTTTTTATAGCCGTATTTGCTAAAAATCTCGCGGGCAATTTTCAAGATGTTCTCCCTGTTGAGGTCTCTTTTATTGCCATTTCCCGTGTTGTTTTGCATTTTTTAGTCCTTTTTGCTGCATTTTAAAAAGTAAACAAATATAATTATTTATTTTACCCATCTAACTTTTTGAACTTTTTACTTTAAGGGACGAGGCAGGTGCGTCATCACAAAACAACCCGTAAACAGCTGAAAAAATGAAAGTTAAAATTCGAAATTTTGATTTTCACCCGAATCAATCAATTTTAAATCGAGTTGTTTTTTCTCAAGATTGGTACGCCAGACCTGAACTTTCACCTCACTGCCCAGTTGGTATTTTTTATGTTTATGCCGCCCAACCAGTGCATAATTTTTTTCATCAAAAATGTAAAAATCATCATCCAGTTCACGAATGGGCACCATCCCTTCAATTTTATTTTCCAGTTCCACATAAATTCCCCAATCGGTAACACCGGAAATGACGCCTGTGTAATCTTCCCCGACATGCTCCTGCATAAATTCCACCTGTTTGTATTTGATGGAAGCGCGCTCGGCTCTTGATGCCCGTGTTTCCATGTCGGAAGAATGGTGGCACAAATCTTCAAATTTTTGTTCGCTCACCGATCGTCCATCCTCCAGGTATTTTTCCAGCAGCCGGTGAACCATCATGTCGGGGTAGCGACGGATGGGAGAAGTAAAGTGGGTATAAAAATCGAATGCCAGGCCATAATGCCCGATGTTCCGGGTGGAATACTCGGCTTTTGCCATGGTTCGGATGGCAAGGGTTTCAACCACATTTTGTTCCTTTCTGCCTTTTACATGTTCAAGCAGGTTGTTCATCGAGTTTGAAATAGTTTTGACCGATGTCAGCTGAATTCCGTACCCAAACCGGTGAATGAACGAATTGAACGATTCCAGCTTGTCGGGATCGGGCTTGTCGTGAATACGGTACACAAAAGTTTTGGACTTTTTCTTACCCCCCGGCTTCCCAATAAATTCAGCTACCTTCTTATTGGCCAGCAACATAAACTCCTCAATCAGCAGGTTGGCATCTTTTGCCTCTTTAAAGTAAACGGAAAGCGGTTTCCCGTTTTCATCGATGTTGAATTTTATTTCCAACCGTTCAAACGCGATGGAACCTTTTTTGAAGCGTTCTTTCCGCAGTTTTTTGGAGAGCTGGTTCAACGCTGAAAGTTCGTCTGAAAATTCGCCTTCCCCCTTTTCCAGAATTTCCTGGGCTTCTTCGTAAGAAAACCGGCGGTTGGAATGGATAACTGTTTTTCCGAACCATTCTTTTACCACGCCCGCCTTTTCGTTCAGTTCAAAAACCGCCGAAAAGCAGAGTTTGTCCTCCTTTGGCCGCAAGGAACACACGCCGTTTGACAGCCTTTCGGGCAGCATGGGCACTACCCTGTCAACGAGGTAAACCGATGTTGCCCGGCTTTGTGCCTCCTCTTCTATCAGTGAATTGGGCGTAACGTAGTGGGTTACATCGGCAATGTGGATGCCTACTTCCCAATTGTTATTGTCCAGTTTTCGAAGTGAAAGGGCATCGTCAAAGTCTTTTGCATCGGCCGGGTCAATGGTAAAAGTGGTTACATTCCGAAAATCGCGCCGTTTTTTGTATTCTTCTTCCGGAATTTCAAACGGAATTTTCTTTGCCACCCGGTCCAGCCTCTCCGGAAATTTATGGGGCAGTTCAAATTCGGCCAGGATAGAATGCATTTCGGCGTCGTTGTTACCGGTGTCGCCAAGCACTTCGGTAATTTTCCCGATCGGACTGCGGGCTCTCGGAGGCCACTCAATAATTTCGGCAATGGCTTTTTGCCCGTTTTTGGCGCCATTCAGGTTTTCTTTCGCAATAAAAATATCGAACCCCACTTTCCCGGCAGGTACCAGGAAAGCAAAGTTGCGCGACAATTGAACGGTTCCCACAAAATGGGTTTTTGCCCGTTCCACAATTTCCGTTACTTCGCCTTCCAGGTCGTGTTTTTTGCGGCGTGCATACAAATGCACCTTCACCTTATCGTCTTCCATTGCATTGTTCAGGTTGCGCGCCGACACCAGTACGGGCCGGTCCACTTCATCACTCACAATGTAGGCGAACCCCTGCGGCTGAAGCTCAACAATTCCGCAGATGGTGCCGGTTTTGGCTTTCAGCCGGTATCTCCCGCGTGAAATTTGCTCAAGATAATCATTGTCATGCAACTCCTGCAGGGCAACATTCACCAGGCGTCGTCCTTCTTCATCTTTTACGCTCAGCCACGATGCTACTTGTTTATAATTGACAATCCTGCCGGGTTTTTCATACAAAACCGAAAGGATAGCATTTTTAAGTTTCTTTTTATTAAATGTTACGGATTGGTTGAGTTTACTCCGTTTTTTCTTCTTTTTTTTTGCCATTGGGTTTTCTTTTAAAAAACAGATGCAAGTTACTTTAATTTATCTGAACCCGGCGGATGATCCTTCTATTGATTCATAAAAATTATAACAAAACTGTGGTTTATTTAACAATAGCTAACATGCATTGTTTGCAGGAATTTGTATGTTTGTGGGTCGTTTTATATGAACAATGAAAATCGTTGACAAGTTACCATATATAATTATTGCAGGCTTTGCATGGATTGTAATTATCTCGTCGTGTGCCAACCAGGGGATGCCCACCGGAGGGCCGCGCGATACCATTCCTCCTGTATTGCTCAACACGCAACCCGAGTTCAAAGCGCTTAACTACGATGGAGAGGAAGTGCATTTCACTTTTGATGAGTTCATCATTCCCGATGAAATATCAGAAAAGCTGGTGATTTCGCCACCGCTGGAAAAACGTCCGACCATACGGACCAAATCAAAAACACTCATTATCCAGTTCAACGAAGAGTTGCTTGACAGTGTAACCTACTCGATGGATTTTAAAAATTCGATTGTTGACAACAACGAAAAAAACCCTTATGAAAACCTGCGTTTTTCGTTTAGTACCGGCAATGTTTACGATTCGCTCCGGGTTGCCGGCATGGTTATGAATGCTTTTAATAAAGAGCCGGTTGAAAATGCGCTGGTAATGCTTCATAAAAATCTGCACGATTCAGCGGTTTATACCCTGCGCCCCAACTACATTGCCAAAACCGATGAGGACGGGATTTACCTCATCGATAATATTGCAGAAGGCGAGTACCATCTTTTTGCAATAAACGATGACAATAGTGATTTAATGTATAACGAAGGAGCTGAAAAAATTGCCTTTTACGATACCCTTGTGGTTCCTTCGGCTGAATTTTATTCCGAAGCCGACACGCTTACAAACGGCAACGATTCGCTGCTGGTTTCGGGGCACACCCACTTTCTTCCGGAACCTATTTACCTGAACCAGTTTACCGAAGATATTTATGAGCAATACCTCAGCACCTCCAACAGGGATTCAAAATATAAATGCACCTTTGTTTTTAATGAAACGGTAAAAGACACCTTCGACATTGAATTGGTGAATGCCAGCGCCGCAGAAAAGGACTGGTACATCATGGAACCCAACGAGGAATATGATTCACTCACCGTTTGGATTGCCGACACCACCGTTGCTAAAATGGATACCCTTGACATGGAACTGTCTTATCTTCAAATTGATTCAACTGATCAGCTATACCTGCATAAAGACACCGTTGAATTAAATTTCTCCGAAAAAGAAAAAGAAGAAAGTGCCAGGCGTGGAAGAAGGGCCGCAGCCGACGATGACGAAGAAGAGGCGCCTGCTCCCGTCCCCCAGTTTAACTGGACCACCAACCTGAGTGCTTCCACATTTGAACTGAACAAGGATGTGGTGATTCAAGCCCCTGAACCTGTAAAAGATTTCGATTATTCCCGCGTTAAACTTTACCACACTGAGGATACGCTAAAAACTCCCCTCGACTTCAGGTTTGACCGTGACAGCACAGCCTGGCGGACCTACCGGTTGTCGTTCCCGTGGGAACCCGAAACAAATTATACCCTCGAGATTGATTCGGCTGCCAGCGAAAACATTTACGGAATAACCAGCCGCGAGCTGTCGTCAAAATTTAAAACCCGTGAAGAAGATTATTACGGTACCATCAACCTGAATGTGACAGGTGTTGACAGTGCGGTTATAATCCAGCTGCTGGAAAATAACGATGAAGAAGAGGTGTTAGCTCAGCAAACCATCGAAAAAGATCAGAATGTGGTATTCGATTTTCTGGCTCCCGAAAAATACAAGGTAAAAGCTATTTTCGATAATAATAAAAACGGAAAATGGGATACCGGGAGTTACCAGGACAAGTATCAGCCCGAGATGGTGGTTTATATAAACGAAGTGATAAAAGTACGGTCGAACTGGGATAGTAATATAAACTGGGAATTGACGAAAGATCCCTACTTCGAGAAAAACATCAGGGACAGGGAACTGGAAGAGAAACTACAAGAAGAGGCAGAAGAAGAGGAGCGGAGAGAACGAGAACAGCGGGAAGAGCCGGGACAACAACAAAACAACATGTTTCAGCCGGGAGGAACAGGCCAGGGAAATATGTCGCCAACGAGGCAATGAAATACCGGACGATCTTTATTTTTACATGAAATTTGATTTATGTAAAAAAATGTGGTATTTTTAAAACCGTCTTACTAAACAGGATTTCTATATTAAACAGGGTTACTATGCAAAAAACAAAGAATCCGCTCATTTTTATCGTACAAAACAGTATGGTATATAAAGATTTGATCGTCGGCTACCTGAAATCGAAAAAATTCAACAATCTGAAAACGTTTAAAACCGGGGAAGAATGCCTTAAATCGATGCATTTAAAGCCCGACGTTGTTGTTCTGGATTACTCCTTTGAAGGGATAACCGGGCTGGAATTTATGAAAAAAACACAAGAGGAATATCCTGAAACCGATTTTATTTTCCTCAGTGGACAAAACGACGTTGAAATAGCTGTAAATATAATGAAAATGGGGGCATCCGATTACATTGTTAAAAACGATAAGGCTCCGCAAAACCTGTTGCGTTCCATTGAATACCTCATCTCCACGGCAAAGAATGAAAAGGTAAAAAAGAATTTCCAGGTTGGCGTTGTCGGGTTCTTCATTATGCTGTTCCTGGTTATAATGGTCATTATTTTACTCACCATTTTCCTCGAAGACTTTTCCATGTAACTTGTCTTCAGTTTGCTGTCCCCGCTATAATGAACAGGTTTTCAATTGTTGAGTTCAGGTTTTTATCAAAAACCTCCAGGGTTTACTCATCCAGGGCTCGCCGGCGTAATGAATTCCCACCCGGGGCTTTGTAACATATTTAACAGTATTTTCAAAACCTTCTACCCAAATCCGGTCAGAAATGGCCAGGCTTTCGCCGTAAAAAGAGCCGTCCAAACACAAGGCCTTCCCCACCCTTCCGGGCCCCTGTATTCCTTCAATCCCCCGGATTAAAACAGCCGATGCATCATCCGTTTCCCCCGTTACAAAATTGAGCAGCCAGTGAATTCCATAAACAAGGTAAACATAAACGAGGCCCCCCTCGCGAAACATCACTTCGGTACGTGGCGTTTTCCCTTTACTGGCATGACAGGCCCTGTCGCCGTTGCCGCTGTAAGCCTCTACTTCCGTAATCACAAATTTTTCCGTTTCCCCGTTACTGAATTTACGGACCAATGTTTTTCCGAGCAGCTCAGGGGCAACCGCCAAAACATCACGGCGAAAAAAAGCAGCCGGTAACCTTGGTGCCATTGGAATTACTCCTCCCCGGTTTGAAGTTTTCGTTTTCTTATTTTAGCTGCGCCGTATCCCACAACAGCCAGTAACATTAAAAGTGAACTTGCCAGTGAGATTTTATTGCCGGTATAATAGGACTTCGGTTCAAATTTAAATTCAACCGTGTGTTCGCCGGCCGGAATTACCATACCCCGCAATACATAATTCACCCTGAAATGATCCACCGGCTCGTCGTCAATGTAGGCATTCCAGCCTTTATCGTAATATATTTCTGAAAAAACCGTAAACTGGTCGCTTCCGGCACTGAAATCGTACGTCAGGTGATTTGGCTGGTAACCGGTCAGCTTAATTTCCCCGTTTTCATCTTTACTGAAAGAAGTTTCCGGGATTAAATCAGCAAACCGTTTATCAACAACCGCCGTTTCCGAGGGGTCGAAACCTTCCATAAATTTTATTTCATCATCGGCATTCCCCACCACTTTAAAATCAGACACAAACCAGGCATTTCCCAAAGGGAAAGGATTACGGATGGGGTTTTGGTTCAGGTCGAAAATCACATAACGGGTATTGAGCATATTCAATGCCGAAAGCCCCTCGAAAACCGAATCAACAGGAGCTCCGTCCTGCAAGCCCTGAACCATTTTTTGCATTTCAGGCTGCAGATGATGGTCAATTAGTTCCTGGTAGCGGCGCAGTTTTGCTGCATGGTACCCGCCCACATTTTTATGGTAATACGACGCCCGTGCATCCTGAAACGGGTTCTGCAAAGGAAGCACCCGGTAACTTAAATCATTATCCTGAAGAATTGCTTCATCGGCAGGTGTTATGGGAAACGGATTTTCCGATTGTCTTTTTGGCACAAAATTATCGTTGTTGAGGTAGCGTTTGTCCACTGCCCACAAGTCAATTAAAATCAAAATTCCGATTGCTGCTATCACCGGTGTTGTTTTAATTTTTTTGATATGCCACAGATACAACGCACCCGCTGCCAGGGCAATGAATATAAACGAACGGAATGCATCGGAACGCAACATATCCTTACGGTCGGACACAATGCTCTCCATTAGCCAGTCGGGATAACGCTGAGCATCGGCAGCGCTGGCAAAATTACCTGCAATACCCGGAAAAACCGCCAGCAAAAAGGCCAGTCCCCCGGTTATAATAACCGACCATTTCAGCCCGTTTAACCAGGTTTTTCTGTCCACTTTCCCTTTAAGAATATCATTCAAGGCAATAAAACCGAGCAGTGGCATAGTAAATTCAGCAATAACCAGGGTCATACTGGGCGCCCTGAACTTATTGTAAAAAGGAAGATAATCAAGTAAAAAACTGGTGAGTCCCATAATGTTCCCGCCCCACGAAAGCACAATGGAAACAACCGTGGCCGAAAGGAGCCACCACTTGAATACCCCATGCACTGTGAACAGTCCTAAAACAAACAGGAAAACGACAATGGCACCTACATATACCGGCCCCGATGTGCCGGGTTGGTCGCCGTGGTACATGCTCACAGATTGGATGATTTGGCGGGGATTTTCAACACGGTTATCGCGGAGTGCCTGGAAACTTTCCGAGTCGGTGCCGGGGGTTACCTGACTGCCACCCCCTTTAAAATTGGGAATGAGCAGGGTCAGTGTTTCGTCAATTCCGTAACTCCATTGCACTACATAATCTTTATCGAGCCCGGATGTTTCGTTGCCATCGTCAGTGGTCAGTTCCGACGGGCCGCGAATGGTGTCCCTGGAATATTCCCAGGTAGTGTAAAGCCGTGAAAAATTCATGCCAATGGCAACAATGGCACCCACCACAAGGTATAATAGTGTTTTAAAAAACGCAGGCAAGGTTTTTTCCCGGATGGCATAAATGATTTGCACCAGGCCGAACAGGGCAATCATTAAAAAACCATAATAGGTAATTTGCAGGTGATTGGCATTCAACAACAGGGAAAAAGCGAAGGCAAACAACAAACTTCCGCCAATGGGTTTCTCCCTGAAAGCATACAAAACTCCTGCAAGTACAATCGCAAGATACCCAATGGCATACGCTTTGGTAATATGCCCCGCACCAATAATAATGAAAAAATAGGACGAAAATCCAAATGCAATGGCGCCTGCAATACTCAGCCAGCGATTAATTCTAAGACTGGAAAGTAATATGTAAAACCCGATAAGGTAAAGGATAATGATGGAAGCGGTTGGAAATACCGAACGAAAAACCCGTTGAATTTCTTTAACTAAATTTCCTTTGTAAAAAACGGAAATCATATACCCGGGCATTCCTCCAAACATGCGGTTTGTCCACAAAGCCTCCTTTCCGGTTTCTTCCCGGTAATCCCACAGTTCTTTCGACATTCCTTTGTTGTGTTCTATATCGGGCATTTGCAGCACTTTCCCTTCCACTAAAGGCGACAGGTAAGTATATGCCAGAACTATAAAAAACAGGATTATTCCCAGATTGATTAAAATTTTGCGTAAGCCCGTTATCTTTGCCATAATTTAAATGCTACTTTTAAAAAATATTCAAACAAAAATAAATATTTATAACGCTTTTGCCGCATAAATGGGGATAATCATTAAACAAAGCATTAGAGGCAGTATCTGGTCGTACCTGGGGGTAGGCATAGGGTTTATAACCACAGCCTATTTGTTTCCCAACTATTTAACTGCCGATACCATTGGGTTGTTTGGGTTGTTGATGGCATGGTCCAGAATATTTGCCCAGTTTTCAGCCCTGGGATTTAATGGCATTACAGCGCGGTTGTTTCCTTATTTCCGCAACAAAGAAAAGGGGCACAACGGATATTTGTTTATTGCTTTTCTGGTAATGTTTATTGGCTTTGGGCTGTTCCTGCTGATATTCTATGTGTATTCCCCCTGGCTGGCAGAAAACAATACCGAAAAATCATACTTGTTTTCACAATATATTTACCTGCTTGTCCCACTCACCTTTTTTACACTGCTGTTTACCATTCTTGACAGTTTTAACAGGTTACTTTACAATGCTGTTTTTGGCACTTTCCTGACGGAATTTTTGCAACGGGTTCTTATTCTTGCCGCGGTTCTTCTTTTTGTTACCGGCATGATGAATGTGCATCAGTTGATTCTTGCCTATATTGTTGCTGTAAGCTCCAAGGGGGCCATCCTGTTTTTTTATTTACTGGCCAAAGGAGAAGTAAACCTGAAACCGCAGCTTGGTTTTGTATCCAAAAACCTGAGGCGAGAAATGGTAAATGTTGCCCTTTTCAGCATACTCAGCGGGGTGGGCGGTAACCTTGTGTTCAGTATCGACAAAATCATTATTAACGAAATGCTGGGCCTGAGCGCTACCGGAGTCTATACCATTGCGTTCTTTTTTGGCACCCTGGTCATCCTTCCCTCGCGTCCGTTGCTTCGAATCAGCGGCACCCTGATTGCCGACGCATGGAAACGGAACGACGCCACCTATATTGCAGACATTTATAAAAGAAGCTGTCTCAACCAGTTTATTGTGGGTGCATTTTTATTCGGGGGAATCTGGGTAAACATCGATAGCATTCTTATTATTTTGGGACCCGAGTATGCAGCCGGTAAATGGGTAATATTTTTTATTGCTCTCGGATACCTTATTGATATGGCAACCGGGGTCAACAGCCGGATTATAGCCTACTCCCGCTATTACAGAATGGCGCTTTGGTTCCTGCTGATTCTCATAATTCTTGTGATTTCCACCATGTATTTGCTGATACCGGTTTGGGGTATTACCGGTGCGGCTGTTGCCATTGCGCTGTCGTACTTTGCCAATAACCTCATGCGTTTTGTGTTTCTTTATCACAAATTCAGGTTCCAGCCCTTTTCGTACCGGTTTCTGTTCGTTCCCAGTGCATTTTTAACGGCTTATATACTGGGGTACCTTTTGCCCGGCCTGCCCCTGGTCTGGGATATTTTAGCCCGCGGAACAACCTTTGCAGTTGTTTACCTGGCAATTATAACCGGCCTGAAAGTTTCGGATGATGTAAACAGCACAATAATCACAATTTACGGGCAGCTTAAAAAAAGGCTAAACAGAAAATAATCAAAGTTGTTTATTCATCCCTTTTAGCATGTTCCACCATAGTTTCAGGTTTCTGAATACAGAGAAAATACCCAAAAGCTGGGTTACCTTAATGGCTTTTTGTTTCACCCCTGGGTTTACCGGCACCTGCAAAACATCGGGCCATAAAAGGTTTATCATCTTTCTGTACAACACCGGGTTCTCTTTATGCCGGTATTTTTTGTGAACCCCGTAAAGTGTTAAAATCAGCTCACGTGAATTAAACGGCGAAAAAGCTTTAAATCCCCTGATTCTCCGCTCGGTTTTTGTTTTGGCCACCCAGTTTCCACAATTCTCTTCCCAGTGCAACATATCAAGCACCCGGTAATGATGGTATTCAAAAAGTTTTTGGTTCCTTTTCAGCCAGTTGGAATACCTGTCCACCGCATATTTCAGGAAAGGATATTTTAATATGAAGGAAATTTTTTCAGGAGATAGAAAATATACTTCATCTAAATTCAACCGGAGTATTTCACTTAAATTCCCGTTCAGGATTAAATAACCCGGATATTTTTTATGAAATTCCTTTATTCTTTGGTGTATCCGGTAATTTGGGAAAAGAATGTCCTGTTCAACCTCCTGAATAAGGTTCTTCTTTTCTCCGGGAGTTGGAATTTTTTGATCGTACACATGAAAAGGAAGGTTTAATTTTTGAAAAAGTTTTTGCGGGATTTTCACATCATAGTCAGCCGTATGATTTTCAACATTATAAACAAAGTAAATACTTTTTTGTGCCACCTCTTTTGAAGCGGCAAGTAACACCCGGGTGTCCCAACCGGCCGTTACCGGAATTAACAAGTTATACCGGTTTGCAGCGGCGTTTATATATCCCCTCAGCATAGCAGCACCTTTACGGCTGGCTTCTTCCAGGGTTGTTTTTCGCATTTTTTCTGCCGGAAAATACCGTACAAGTTCCCCGGTATTCAAATCGAGGTAATGATTGGGAATCAACCGCTTTAAATTGATATAGTTGGTATCGTTACCGATAAACGCACGCCGGTTTTTAAAAGCTGCTGAGTTGAAAAACCGGACGGCGTCCGGCGAGGTATCTTTTTTTAACGGTACAACTAAACCAACCGTACGGTGGTTTGTGCCAGCCACTATCTCATTTTCCTTATCGGCTGAATAGAAAAGTTCAAACTGGGCGGTTGCATCGGTGAAAACCTTTAGCTCAAATGTCTTTTTATGGTAAAAAATAACAAGGTACTCGCCACTGTATTTATAAGTCGCGTGTAATATCTCATCAAATGTTTCATTTTCTGCCAGCCAGCTTTTTGCAATTTCCCGGTTACTCCAATCCGGGTTTTCGTAATCGTATAAATCGCCTGTAACAATTATTTTCACATTTGCATTTTCGGCAACAGCCACCGCAAGGGATTTATGGTAAAATAACCGGTAATCACCTGCTTCCACCTGCATGGCCGGAAATTCAGGCGGACATGAATGTTTTGTAAGAATGAACTGGTTTGTGAATAACATTATAAATAACAATAGATTCCTAACAAACAGTGTACATACCGCATATTACATTTTTTATACCTTTAAACAAAATATTCAAAAATGGAATACTGCATTGTTATTCTTTTTTAACAGAAAGAAACGATTTCGCAAGGATTCACACCGTTTTTTAATACTCTTTTGGTTCGGGGAGTATATAAAGACCTAAATCCATGCTCATTATTTCATTTATTATTTTCTTTGTCGAATGTAAAAAAGAAGGAAGAACCAATTGCAATCAGTTGGGTTATATTGAAAAGCAAATTAAAGAATATTCTCACAATGCAACAAAAGCTATTAATTACAGGATGTCACAGGTCAGGAACAACTTTATTAGCAGCAATGGTGGGTTGCCACAAAGATATTGCGATTATTTACCAGGATTATTACGATTCATTCTCGCGGATATTATCAAAAAAATACATCGGAACTAAAATGACGATTCCAAGTATCTTGTTCAATAAAAAAAGAAGTAAAATATACATCTCCATTTTTCGTAAAATTTCTAAAGTTCGCAGATTATTCTTCGCATGGCGCCATCCGGCCGGTACTTGCAACTATTCCATCTCCGACTTTCTGCAAGACGGGAAGGTTATATTCATGAGCCGGTCGGAAGATGAAAACATTAAATCAATCCTGAGATGGACCAGGCAAATTAAGCGGACAGCGCAGAAGGATGTGCAATTTGCAAATTCAATTAAAAAGAAACTGGAAGGACATTCAAATGTGTTTTTTGTTGAAATGAAAAACCTGACTAAAAATCCTGAAGGAACCATGAAAGATATATGCAATTTTCTTGAAATTGAATACGATAATAGTATGGTTCAGGGTTATAAATATACAAGACAATACAATTATGGAAAAATCGAAGAAAAAAGTTAATATTGATTACTATTCCGCTGATTTTAAAAAAAATGCAGGAAAATATTCCTCAAAGCATTATGAAACCAGAAATATATCAATAGCTGAAAAAATAAAGGCTTATAACCCAAAAATTATCTTTGAAGTGGCCGGAGCAGAAGGGAACCTTGCTTTTCATATTTTGAAAAATAATAACATTCAAAAATATATTTTTTCAGACTATTGTCCGGAAGCGATAGAACTGGCAAAAAAACAAATTGGAGACGACCCCCGGATTGAATTTATACAGTTTGATGCGAATAACAGTTCTGAAATTGCAAACCTGAAATTTGACACATTCATCTGCAATTCACTCGAACACATCCAAAAAGACAGAGAATTAATACGGCAACTAAAACCAAATACCTTAATAATTACATCATTGCCTAACTTTTTGTGCGAAGGCCACCTGCGGAGTTTTAAAACGTTAGATGAAGTAAAAGGAAGGTATTCGGACATGATAGATTTTATAGATATTGAAGAAAAACAAGCAATTTATTCCTCCAAAAAATTATTCATTCAATTTAGAGCCTTTCTCTACAGAAACAGGTATAATAAATTTATAGATTTCGTATCCAATGCCTTAGGCGTGGAAATTATTGGCAATAAAAAGAAGTTTAATATCATTGGCAGAAAAAAATGAAAAGAGCGTAGTGCATAAATAATGCATGGAAGCGAAAATTGTTAAAAGAAAACCAATAATAAACAGCAAGAATGCAAACCATCCACATGTGCGACACTTACGGGCAGTACCTTACCATGAAAGCTGAAATTGATG
>CAYRBS010000048.1:0-13309 GCA_964422335.1 uncultured Mariniphaga sp.
TTTTGGGTTATAAAATCGGTTAGTAGTTGAAGGTTGTTAAGCCGGGTTCAGTTGAACCCGGCTTTTTCTATTGCCTCTGGAATGAAAATGCGCAAATACCCATATCTATATTTTTTTTCATTATTTTTATATGATTAGAATTGTTAATTTTCAAAGGTATCATATGGAACTCGCATGGAATTAAAATCATATTATTTGGTGATAATTTTTACCATGCTCGTTTCGTTTAAAAGAAAAGGGGATCAGGATGTCCAATTTAACGCTCTTTTAAATGAGTTTCAACCTGAAAGATATGGAGAAACAGTTTCATGCCGATGGATACCGGTTGGCCATGAGTGCTGTTGAATCCGGTTGGTCGAAGGAAACGCTTTTGAAAGCTGTGTTCCAATTGCACCGGATGGTGGACGAGTTGATTGACTCCTTTACGGTTTTTGCCGAAAAACAAAACCAACAGCCCGCTTGCAAAAAAAAATGTTACTGGTGTTGCTACCAGCCGGTATTTGCACTTTCTTATGAATTGGATTTTCTGAATGATTATGCCGAAAAAAACTTTGATCCCCCAACCCGGAAACGTATTGATGAGCGGGCTGCTGAAAAACGCCGGAAGTTGAACGGATTACATGGCGAAGCATTGTATCGTTCCAAGTCTCCCTGCCCGCTGCTCGAAAACGGCGAGTGTATGGCCTACTCCGCCCGCCCGGTGGCCTGCCGTATTTATCTTTCATCAAATGTAGCTTCCTGCCTGAAATATTTTCATGAACCTGAAAACGCCAAAGCTGTTCCCGCCTTGCTCTATTTTCCCCTGCGGATGGGACGGATGATAAACGAAGGGTTTAAAGCTGCATTGAAAGCCAACGGGCTTGATGTGGATGAGTTCAGGATTGAGGAGAAAATCGGGACAGGAATTTTTCTTGATTAAGGGCGGCGAACAATTTTTCCATTTGCGGCTAATCTTCTTCTAACTCAATCCCTGCCTTTCGGAACTTATCTTCCAGAATTTCCGGAGAAACAGGTCGTCCGTTGCGGGTAAGTACAGCCGTTATTCGTGCGCTGACCATCAGTTTTTCATCTGCTTTTCGTATTACCTGCTGGTTAAAAAGAATGCGCAACCGCCCCTTTTTGGCCATTTTCAGGCGTACAAAAAACGCATCGCCGGGCCGTAACGGGAATTTATAATCCAACTCGGCACGAATTACCACCGCATCGATACCATCGTTATGCATTTGTGCAAAACTGAGCCCTACATAACTCAGAAATTTATGGCGGCAGTGTTCCAGGTAATTTTGATAGACCGAGTTATTTACAATACCCTGTATATCGCACTCGTAATCGCGTACTTCCAGCTCAATTTGAAAATCGAAATTATTCATTTATTTCACTGTAAAATCAAGTAATTTTTCATCTTCCAGGTACCCTTCCAAATGGTCCCCGATTTTTACCGGTCCCACTCCGGCAGGCGTCCCGGTATAAATCAGGTCACCAATTTTCAGTGTTATATATTTAGATACATGGGAGATAATCTCTTCAAAATCAAATATCATTAATCCGGAGTTTCCTTTCTGGACAGGTTTGCCGTTGATGTTGAGTGTAAACTTTATGGCATCCTTTTCCGGAAAGCTGGAAGCTGCGGGAAAGGTGCTGCTGATAACCGCTGCCTGGTCGAAGGCTTTCGCTTTTTCCCAAGGGAGGCCTTTCTTTTTCAGTTCATACTGCACATCGCGGGCGGTAAAATCAATTCCCAGTCCTATCGCATCGAAATAACGATGGGCAAATCGTTTTTCAATATTTTTGCCGAGCCGGCAAACCCGCAATACCAGCTCAATTTCGTGGTGTACCTCATTTGTCCAGTCGGGAATATAAAAAGGCTGGTTGTTCCGCAGCAACGCTGAATCGGGTTTCATAAAAAACACCGGTTCTTCCGGCACGTTGGTGTTCATTTCCTGCACGTGTGCCAGGTAATTTTTTCCTATACAAATTATTTTCATTGAACCTTAAAAACTATTTTTTTACTGAATGTGGCCGTTGGAATCAGCCTTTTCCGGATACGGAGTTTATTTCTCCATCATTCGCAGTTTTATCTGCGTCAGCACTTTTTTTGTATAAAGCGGAAAGTCGCTGTTCATGATCCACCCGAAGTAGCCGGGTTGTTCTTCCAGTACTTTTTCAACCGGGATCCCTTTGTTTTTTCCGAAGTTAAAAACCTCCACTCCTTTGTCGTTGTAAACAATACGGCCCACAAAATCCACATTCCTGTCGTAAGCCGAAAACTCACTCAGTTTTTCAATATCGTTTACAATGGGAGTTGATTTATTGCCCCGGTTATCTTCATGCTCCACCCCCTGGTAGGTATCGAGCTGGGCTTTCAGTACATCGTAAGTAGCGCGGGTATCGGCCAGTGCGCTGTGTGCATCTACCAGTGGTTTTTTACAGTAAAACTGGTAAGCGGCCGCCAGGGTGCGTTTTTCCATTTTGTGAAAAATGGCTTGTACATCAATGAATTTTCGTTTTTTCAAATCGATGTCCACATCGGCGCGCATGAACTCTTCTGCCAGCAGGGGAATGTCGAAACGATTGGAGTTAAACCCGCCCATATCACATCCTTCAATAAATTTTGCCAATTGTTTTGCCACTTCTTTAAACGTGGGCTCGTTTGCAACATCTTCGTTGGTTATACCGTGTACCCGGGTGGCTTCTTCTGAAATTGGCATTTCCGGATTAACGCGCAGGATCAGTTCTTCTTCCGTGCCATCGAGTTTCACTTTCAGTAATGCAATTTCAACAATTCTGTCTTTTACAATATCGATTCCTGTGGTTTCAAGGTCGAGGAATACAACCGGGTTTTTTAAATTTAACTGCATGCGTTTTATTTTAAAAAGAAGGTGTCCGAAAATCAGCAGGAGTATTTATTAAAATACACCGGTTTTTGGGACACCCGGCCTGCCCTGTGAAATATCTTTTTTATTTCACCTGCAAGGCTTTTAGTTTACCTGTAAATATTAAGCATTAATCATCATTGGCATCAAAAGCATAAGTACGTCTTCTGCTTCTTCCTCTGTTTCAACAGGCAAGAGCAGGCCTGCCCGCGAAGGATCGCTCATTTCCATCCGTACGTCGCTGGCCGAAATATTGGAAAGTATTTCCTGCAGGAAGGTAGATTTGAATCCGATTTCAATTTCCTCGCCGTCGTATTCGCAGCTCAGGCGCTCCACCGCTGAAATGGAAAAATCAATGTCCTGTGCCGAAACAACCAGCTGGTTATCGTTAATGCTCAGCTTTACCAGGTTACTGGCCTGGTTTGAGAAAACGGAAACTCTTTTTACCGTGTTGTAAAAAGCCACCCTGTCGATGATCATTTTATTTGGATTGGTGGTAGGGATAACCGAGTTGTAGCTCGGGTAATTTCCTTCTACCAGGCGGCAAATCAGCTTGTAATTTGTTAAGGTGAACAGGGCATTTTTGTTGTTGAACTCCAGTTTCACATCGTTTTCTTCTTTGGGTAACAGGCTGCGCAAGAGGCCGGCCGGTTTTTTGGGAAGGATAAACGACGATTCGAATTCGGATGCTGCATCGGTGCGGCGGTAGCGCACCAGTTTATGTGCATCGGAAGCCACAAACCCCATGCTTTCGGGTGTGAGTTCTACATAAATACCGTTCATTACCGGGCGTAATTCGTCATCAGCCGTGGCAAACAAAGTTTTTTCAATACCTTTCAGCAATATTCCTGGTTCCGTTGTAACCGAAGTGGCTTCTTCTTCGCCAATTTCCGGCAGTTCCGGGAAGTCTTCCCCGCTTTGTCCAACAATACTGTACTTCCCGTTTTCGGAAAAAATTTCGATGCCAAAACTTTCTGTGTCGATTTGAAAGGTCAGCGGTTGCTCGGGGAATTCCTTCAGCGTGTCGATTAATAACCTGGCCGGAACAGCAATGGTCCCTTCACCCTCGGTATTGTCCAGTTCCATGCTGGTAATTAACGTCGATTCGAGGTCGGAAGCCGTGATAGTCAGAGCTGCATCCGTTAGCTGAAACAAAAAATTGTCCAGAATGGGCATGGTGCTTTTGCTGCTGATAACCTTGCTGATAGATGACAAGTGGCTTAGTAAATCGGTACTTGAAACAACAAATTTCATAAGAAACTATTTTATTTAATTTTTTTCAGAGACCTGGTTTCCTTTCTCCCGGAATGGCGCTGATCTGAAAAAGGGACAGCGAGCCGATTGATGGAAATTCAAGTAACGAATATACAAACTTTAATCTTTTTCCCGATACTGAAAACTTTGATTTTTTCAACGGGTTGATTTTTATTTTTCATAAAAAACGTATGGAACTCACAGGGTGTATTTTAACCTGCACTATTATGTTTCGTAATCATGTCTGTTTCCGGTTTTTATGACCGGGCAAACCGGCGGCGGCGCATCAGGTTGTAAAAAATCCCCCAGAGGCTTACCAAAACCAGCGGGAGCAATACATTCAGCCATTGCCAGTAAGCTTTTTCCTCACGCAGGCGCACCTTGTCGAGTAACCGGAGTTTTTGCGTGCGGTTGCGCAACTGCATTATTCCCTGGTCGTCGTTCAGGTAATAAACGGTATTCAGCAAAAATTCCTTGTTCCCGAAGGTTTGGCCCGAAACACGGTCGAACCCAAGCTCCTGCATCCGGGGAGGATTGGAAGAGTAATCTACTTTGTTGGTAATCATTCCCCCGTCGGCAATTACCACCATTTTGGTGGGTGAGCTTTCCGGAATTACGCGGTTATTTGGAACATCGAGTGTTTCCACCATGCGGTTCTTGAAAACAGAGGTAAACGAACCTTCCAGCAGCACACCCACCGGGATAAATGACTGGTTGAAATGTTCGCGCGCCGGAGGGTTGTCAATGTTCCGGAGGCTTACGGTGGAAGGCGATTTTACGGTCCGGGCATAGGGGGAAGTAGATAGTATAACCTCCTTTTTTACCTGCGGGTTTCCTGAAATGGTATCTACGGACGAGACAAATTCTGAAAAAATCCGGTTCAGGTTCCGGCTCAGCGGATGGTTATCGCTTGGCACCAGCAGGGGTGAGTAGTACCAGGGGTGCAGCGTAAACTGCGGCTCACTTCCGGAGGGGGCAGTATTTACCCGCAGGCGTGCGCATTCCACATCCTGAAGAAGTTCGTAATTGAGGCGCACTCCGTAACGGAACAGCTGGTCGTTCAGGTTTAAATCGCGTGGAAACGCCATCGTAGAATGGCCTTTTGAAAGACTGTCGAGGCTCACCTGCACCGGGTCGATAAGCCAAAGTACTTTTCCGCCCTGCATAATGTATTGATCGATAAAAAATTTGTCTTCTTCCGGAAACGGTTCCACGGGGTCGGGTACCACCAACACATCCACATCTTCCGCATTGGCATTCAGAGACTCAGGAGTAATTCTTGTTACGGAAAAATCTTCGGAAAGAGATGTAGCAAAATCGTACACCTGGTAACGGTCTGCTTCGCCGTGGCCTTCCAGAAATGCCAAAGTGGATTGCCGGGAGCGCATCAGTTTCTGAAAAGCGCTCATCAGCTCAAACTCCACACTTTCTGCCGAATGATTGAAATTGGCTTCGTGTGAAAAATCGGGGTTATATTTTAAAAAGTTTACCGGTGCTTCTTTTCCGTCGTAATGGATCAACGCGCCGGGAAAAATCAGCCGGGTGCTCACACCCTGGTCGGTTTGCCGCCTGAAACTGGTGGGTTTAATTCCCTTTTCGGTAAGTTCATCTATAAATTCTTCCCTTTTTTCGTTATTGCCAATGGTGTAAGGATCGGTAACTTTCACCCTTATGTTTTGCGGCGCATACGCATTTAAAACCGCTATCTTTTCGAATACTTCCTGCTGAAGTTTCCGCAACCCCGGTTCCAGTTCTCCGGCCAGGAAAAGTTCAATTTCCATCGGGTGTTCCAGGGAGGAGGCCATTTCAGCACTTACTCCGGAAAGGGAGTACCGTTTGTCGGATGTGAGATCGATACGGTACAGGAAATTTCCTGAAACAACAAAAACAATTAACAGGACAGGCACCAGCGCCATTGTTTGGCGTTTGAATTTTTTTTGTCTCCATTGTCCTTTCCGCATAAAACCGCGTGTAAACCACAGGAATAAGAAAGTCATTCCGGTAAAATAAATCAGGTCGCGCAAATCGATTACCCCGCGGGATGCCGAAAGGTAGTGGTTATTGATGCTCATCCACCCAAAGACCTGTTCGAGCAGGTAGGGAATGCCGGAGCTGGCAATAAAATCGAATCCCAGGTAAAATACGAACGACAATCCCATGGCGAGAATGAAGGAAACTATTTGGTTGTCGGTGAGCGAGGAGGCGAAAATACCAATGGCCAGGTAAATGGCGGCCAGAAAAAAAAGTCCGAAAAACGATCCCCAGGTGGCTCCTGTATCAATGCTTCCAACAGGGTTTCCAAGCAGGTAAACCGAAAGGAAATAGAGCAGGGTGGGGAGCAGCGAAAAGGTTACCAATACCATTCCCGCCAGGAATTTGGCAAAAATAATCTGGAAATCGGAAATGGGCCGGGTGAGCAATATTTCGAGGGTGCCGGTGCGTTTTTCATCGGCAAAAAAGCGCATGGTGATGGCCGGTATCAGAAAAAGATAAAGCCATGGCGCCAGCGAGAAAAGGCCTTCCAGGGTAGCATATCCGCTTTCGGGGATGTTGTATTCCCCGGGAAAAACCCATAAAAACAATCCTGTAACCAGCAGGAAAACCAAAATGGCCAGGTAACCAATCAGCGAACCAAAAAATATTTTTATCTCTTTCTTGAATAAACTATACATCTCTGTTACGCGTTTCTGGTTTTAACTTTCAATTTCAGGGTTACGGGTTTTCAGCTTTCGGTTTTCAGAAGTTCCACCATTTTTTTTGCGGTTCGTCCCGAACTTCCCGGTTTTCCCATTAGTTCCTTTAAACGGTTGTAATCGCTGATTATTTTTTCCCGGTAAGCAGGTTCGTAAAAAAGGCGGTGCAATTCTTCATTTACATTTTTAAAAGTCATATCTACCTGTATATACTCTTTCAGGGCTTCTTTGTTCAGAATGAGGTTGGGAAGCGAAGCCCATTTCACTTTCAGGAAGAAATTTTTCATAATTATCTGCATCAAGCGGCCACCTTCCACGCGGTATAAAACTGTTTGGGGTACTTTAAAAAGAGCGGTTTCGAGGGTGGCAGTACCGGATGTAACGAGCGCGGTGTGTGCATTGTTGAGCAAATCGTAGGTTTGGTCAAAAATAACCGGGATAGGAAAAATGTTCAGTATTTTATTATAAATATCCGGATTGACCGATGAAACCCCTGCCACAACAAATTGAAACTCGGGGTAACAGGCGGCGACTTTCTTCATTACAGGCAGCGTATTTTTTATTTCCTGTTTCCGGCTACCCGCCAGAAGTGCCACTATCGGACGATCATCGAGGTTGTTCCGGTAGAGAAATTCTTCCCTCGAAAGGGCTTTTTTCCTGAAAGCTTCAATAGAATCCATCAACGGATTTCCCACATAGTTGACTAAAATTCCATGTTTGTTGAAATACGCTGTTTCGAAAGGAAGAATGGTAAACATTTCATCCACAAATACCCTGATTTTTTTTACCCGGTACTCCTTCCAGGCCCAGACTTTTGGAGAAATATAGTAAAATACCCGGATGTTTTTGCGTTTGGCAAATTCAGCTAACCGCAGGTTAAATCCGGGAAAATCAATTAAAATGAGTACATCGGGTTGGAATTCCTGCAAATCTTTTTGGCATAATTTCATGTTTCGCCCGATGGTTTTCAGGTTGAGCACCACATTGAGGATGCCCATATAGGCCATTTCGCGGTAGTGTTTTACCAGTTCACCCCCCTGCGCTTGCATTAAATCCCCGCCAAAATAGCGAAACTGAGCTTCCGGATCGGCCTTCCTGAGTTCACGCATCAGGTTAGAGCCATGTAAATCGCCCGAGGCTTCGCCAGCTATAAGGTAATATTTCATGTTAAAATGCCTTTGATATTAGAACGGCCAGGGCATACAAAATGGTTGCGCCCAACACACCCCGTGCCGATTGGTCGTATTTTAAACGGATGAATCCCATAAACACCAGCAGATTGGCAAAAATGCAAAGGCTTCCGAGTTTTACCAGCGCCTGCAGGTGCCAAAGGTTTTTTACGTAGTTACTAAATGAAACTCCCCGTTCATCAAAGTAAAAAACTGCGATAAAAACGAGTACAGGAACGAGGGTTCCGGATAGAAAACCGATGCCTGAGGAGTCGAATGGCTGTCTTTTTTTGCGTTGCATTAAAATGTCCAGTTCTTTAGTTCTTCCAGGGTTTTATAGCAGGTCATGTCAACAGAAACAGGGACAATGGAAGCAAAATTATTTTTGAGTGCATCGATGTCTGTTTCGGCAGAACCTTCTTCGAAATTTTTAAAATAACCCGATAACCAGTGGTATTCCCTTCCGTGTGGATCGATCCGTTTTTCGAACTCTTCCTCCCATTTGCCATGGGTTTGCCTGCAAATTTTTATCCCTTTGGGTTTTCCTTTGGGAATGTTCACGTTGAGGCAGGTAAATGGTGGAAGTCCATTGTCGAGAACGCTTTGAAACACTTTGGCTGCCACAATTTTTGCTTTTGAAAAATCGGCATCGGGGCCGAAATCACCGAGTGAAAAGCCAATGGAAGGTACACCATGCAAACTGCCCTCGATGGCTGCGCCCATGGTGCCGCTGTAGATTACACTGATTGATGAGTTGGAGCCATGGTTGATGCCGGAGACCACGTAGTCGGGGGGACGTTCCAGTAAATTATTGAAACTCAGTTTTACGCTGTCAACCGGTGTTCCGTTGCTTTTCCAGGTAGGTACTCCATGGATGTTCTCAACCGGTATGGCGCGCAACGGGTGGTCAACAGTAATGCCACAGGCTTTTCCCGACATGGAAATTTCAGAAGAAATAACCACCACTTCGCCAAAAAATTGCATTACTTCCACCAGTTCGCGGAGCCCTTTTGCATGAATGCCATCGTCGTTTGTTACTAATATTAAAGGTTTTTCTGTCATAGTCTCTTTAAACAAAAAACAAAGATAATTCAAAATCCGGAAGAAAAATAATTTTTAAAAAAGGCCATGCGGAAAACCACACTTAACATCCTTTTGGATAATTCAGATTTTTACTTATCTGTTGGGCAAAGAATTTGGAAGAATGATTTCCAATTTGTTATCTTTCGTAATTATTTCAGAAATAAGAAATGTACAAAGACAAGACGGAACATACAGGCAGAAATCATTCTCCGGTTATACGAAAGGTTTTTTTTCGTTTTTACGAAGAGCTGAACGACCATTTGCCTGAAATATGGCGGAAAAAGGTTTTTCCCTATGAATTTAAGGGAAAACCGTCGGTGAAAAATACCATTCAGGCCATTGGGATTCCGCACGGCGAAGTGGATTTGATTGTGGTAAACGGCGAACCGGTGGGGTTCGAATACCAGTTGAAGGGTGGGGAAGAGGTATCGGTTTACCCTGTGTTCGAATCGCTGGATATTTCGCCGGTAGCCCGTTTACGGAACATCCCGTTGCGCGAGAGCCGGTTTGTGGTGGATGTGAACCTGGGAAAGCTGGCTCTAAAGCTTCGTTTGCTTGGCTTCGACACACTTTTCCGCAATGATTTTGAGGACGATGAAATTGTTGAGATTTCCATCCGCGAAAAGCGTATCATCCTTACCCGCGACAAAGGAATTTTAAAACAAAATGCCGTTACCCACGGTTACTGGCTTCGCAACGATGATCCTAAAAAGCAACTGGAAGAAATCGTTGAACGGTTGCAACTCCAGAATAGTTTCCAGCCTTTTTCCCGTTGTACCAACTGCAACGGGAGGTTGGTGCCGGTTGACAAAGAGCAGTTAACCCAGCATCTACCCGCCGATACACTGCGTTATTACAATGAGTTCTGGAAATGTTCCGGGTGTGGTAAAATTTACTGGCAGGGATCCCATTTTGAGCATATTCTGCGCTGGGTGGATGCGTTAAAAGAACGGTGATTTTTATTTTTGAGAGAATGAAAAAATGAATTCCACATGGCACGTTGGTTTATTATAGCAGGAATACTACTGATTGCAATCGGGGTTCTTCTTTACCTGGCGCCCTGGCTTTTTAACTGGTTTGGGAAACTTCCGGGCGATATCCGTATAGAAAAAGAGAACAGCAAAGTTTATTTTCCCATCACTTCCATGTTGATTATCAGTGTTGTTCTTACCATTGTCGTTAATGTCATCCGGTTTTTTGGCAGGTAGGGGATGGCAGCCGGAATATAATAATTCAGGCAGAAATCAGTGCAACCCTGGGAAACCATTGTTTTTTTGGGCACTGCAATGGGTTGTGTGCTTCCAACCCAGCACCCGGTTGACTTCGGAGCTGTTTAAAACTGAATGTTATTTATGGTTTGCTGCCGGGGGCAGTTGGGTTCCGGTTACCGTATCACTTTAACCCTTACCGCAACCGGGCCTTTATGCCCTTTTTCTACTTCAAAATTTACCAGGTTTCCTTCCCTGATTTCTTCCTGTACATTGTTTACGTGCACAAACACACTTTCCTTGGTTTCCTGGTCGGAAATAAAACCAAAACCTTTGGAAGGATTGAAATACGTAACGGTTCCTTTCCGGATTGGGTCCGCATCCTGATTCGGACCGCGGGGCACACTCACCTCGATATCTTCGGGGTTAATTTTTTCTTTTTTATCGGGATCAGGTGGTGTGTCGGAAATGTTACCATGCTCGTCCACAAAAGCAATCATATCGTCGAGGCTACTGCCTTTGTTGCTATCTTTACGAGCCAGTCTTTTTTTCTCTTTTTCTTTTCTCTTTTTCTCTTTTTTGTTCCTGACTTCTTTTTTGTTAAATGATTCTTGCGATCTTCCCATGTACTATCTTTTGTAATTTTTTCCAAATTTATTAATAATTCTTTTTCTAATAACCGTTGTAAGCATATTTTTCTTTGAGCAGCGATTTTAATTTACCTAAACCGGTTCGTCGGATTTGCCTGACCCTTTCGGCCGATAATTCAAACTCCGTGGCAATATCGTTCAGCGAGTGAATGGATGAATTATAGAGCCCAAAGGAGCGGACCAGTATATCGGACTCCCTTTTTGAAAGTTTGCTCAATGCCCGTTTCACGTCTGTTATTACCGATTCTTCCATTAAGTTATTATCGGGGGCAGGAATATCGCCGGTTTGAATAAGATCGTATAAACTGAAATCGTTGTCGCCTTCGTTGGAAAGCGGTTTATCGAATGAAACCTGACGTTTTTTTATATTGTTCGCTACTTCTACCTCGGTGCTCGATATTTCGAGGAAACTTGCAATTTCAGTATTGGTAGGTTCTCTTTCAAGTTCTTGCTCCAGGTAGGGGATGGCTTTCCTTATTTTGTTAATGGAGGAGAGCCGGTTTAAGGGCAGCCTCACGACCCTGGTTTGCTCTGAAATGGCCTGCATAATCGATTGCCTGATCCACCACACTGCATACGAAATAAACTTAAACCCGCGTGTTTCATCAAATTTTTTCGCTGCTTTCACCAGTCCCAGATTTCCTTCGTTTATTAAATCGGGGAAGGAAAGTCCCTGGTTTTGATATTGTTTGGCAACTGAAATAACAAACCGCAGGTTGGCCACGACCAATTTTTCAAGGGCCTGGTCATCTCCGTTTCTGATTCGTGATGCCAGTTCTGCCTCTTCTTCTGCCGATACCATAGGATATTTACTAATTTCCTGGAAATAACGGTTTATTGCATCGTCGTTACGTTGCGTAATTTGTTTTGTGATTTTAAGCTGCCGCATTCAATATGATTAAATGGATTTTAAAATAATGAGCTGTAAGAACTAACTGAAGGAAGTAGCGTTTAGTATGTAAAAGCGCATATTTTCAAATCTGAAACATCGGCAAAGGTACGCATTATTTGTGGTAATCGCCAATTTAATTTGGAGGGCCGCCTGAAATCACCTTTATGCCAACCTTGTTCCCCGGCCAATGGCCATATTCTCCGGGTTGGTAATCAGTACCTCCTTCACTCCGTTTCGTTTGGCGCGAAATCCGTTGTGGAGTTTGGGTATCATGCCTGAATTGATAATCCCTTCCTGTTGGTATTTTTGAAAAAGCTGTGTGTCGAGTTCATGGATCATGGTTCGGTTGTCGTCGGCATCCAGGAGAACGCCATCTTTCTCGAAGCAATAAAACAGGTAAACGCTGAAATAGCTGGCCAGTTCAGTTGCCAGCTCGGCGGCGATGGTGTCGGCATTTGTATTGAGCAGTTGTCCGTTGCCGTCGTGTGTAAGGGGCGCCACTACCGGAACCACGTTCTCATCGATAAGTATGCGAAGCTCACGGCTGTTGATATCGTCCACATCGCCTACAAACCCGTAGTCGATTTCCTGTACCGGACGTTTTCGGGCGCTGATCAGGTTCAAATCGGCACCGGTAAGCCCAATTGCATTGCATCCCCGCACCTGCAATCCGGCTACAATTTTTTTGTTTACCAATCCGCCGTAAACCATGGTAACCACGTCAAGCATAGCTTTGCCGGTAATGCGGCGTCCGTCCACCATTTGGGTTTCAATGCCTAATTTGCTTGCAATTTCAGTAGCTGTGCGGCCTCCGCCATGCACCAGAATTTTATTACCGGAAATTCGTATGAACTGGTCCAGCAGGGCGTTGAGCGATTCGGGGTTTTCTACCACCTGGCCGCCCACTTTTATAATTGTTAATTTATCCATGATTTGGTTTAACGTTTAAATTTTCAAAAAGTTATTTAGTATGGTTGCGCCAATGGTCCCGCTTTTTTCAGGATGAAACTGGGTAGCGAAAAAATTATTTTTTTGGAGCGCCGCACTGAAGGGCACAATGTAGTTGCAGGTGGCAGCGGTGTGTTCCCCCAGTCCGGCATAGTAGGAGTGGACAAAATAAACATACCGGTTTTCCATCTCTGCTGAAAAGAGGCCGCTTTTAAGATTGTAAACCGCATTCCATCCCATGTGGGGTACTTTTGTTATGAATTCTTCGCCCGGTTGGGGAACAAATCGTTTTACGTTTTCCTCAAAAATGCCCAGGCACCGGGTGTCGTTTTCTTCTGAATGTGAACACATGAGCTGGAGCCCCAGGCAAATGCCCAGCACGGGCTGTTTGAGCGAAATAATCAGTTCGTCGAGCTTGTGTCTGCGAAGGTATTCCATGGTGGTGCTGGCCTCGCCTACACCAGGGAAAATAACTTTGTCGGCGTTTCTGATTTTTCCCGGGTCGGCAGTGATTTCTGCATTTACCCCCAGCCGGTTCA
>CAYRBS010000049.1:0-3743 GCA_964422335.1 uncultured Mariniphaga sp.
CGGTGGTAATCCGGATTTTCTGTTTCGATTGGGTTCCATGTTACATAATGGGTTTCTGCAGTTTCTTCGCCGCATTTGTAAAAATTGGCTTTTGCTTTTAATCCTTTAAACGTTTTCAGGTTACTGTAGGCAAACGTTTCAATGGGAATGCGTATCATCATTTCCCATTCGAAGTTGCCCGATTTGTTATCAAACGGTTGGTTGCCGAGCGACGATTCAATTTCAATTTTTTCCACTGTTTCCGGTGGTACAAATTTCCGGTTGTGCCTTCCCTCGCCAAATGCCAGGTGAGTGGTTCCGATGCAGCTAAACTCAAAGTTGTAATATTCTTTCCCTTCCGGCGAAATAAAAAACTCCACGCAGCTGTCTTTATAAACATCGCCATTGGTGCGGGTTTCTTTTGCTCTGATGTGTTTTTCTTTTACGTAATATTTCAGCCAAATTTCATTTTTTACATGTGCAATCCTGAAATTTACTTGTGGTTTGTAGCTGAATTCTTTCCAGTTTATTACCTGTACAGGAAATGTAATTGACTGGTTCTCCAGTAAGTGCCCCGCTTCCGAAAGGCCCACCGGTTTTTTTGTTTTTATCTCTTTAACGAATAGCTGATTCATAATTTTTAAGATTGAATTTTTGTAAAGGTAAAAAAATCTTTGCTGACAATTGTCGGCATCTCTTTATACGGTTTTCGCCACCGGCCTTTCACTTCCAGCTTTCTTCTTAATCTTTTTCTTTCCCCTTTACTTTTCCCTGTGTATATTTGAGGTTCCTTTTTTCAACACTATAAAATAAAAATGGCCAAAAAAGAGTTTATCATTGTTTTAACACAGCACCGTTTTTTGGGAAATGTTTTTCTGCCTTACTTAATTGAGGAAGACGATAAATTCTATACCACCATCAAATTAGTGAGGCCGCCTGATATCGAAAGCCTCGATTATGATTTTCCGCCTTATGCAAAAGAGCTGGTAAAACTGATTGACAAATACAGTGATGAACACCTGATGAAACGTTTTTCGAAGGCGAATAATGTTACCG
Organism: uncultured Mariniphaga sp.; assembly: GCA_964422335.1. Lineage (GTDB taxonomy): Bacteria > Bacteroidota > Bacteroidia > Bacteroidales > Prolixibacteraceae > CAYRBS01. The sequence goes on from CAYRBS010000049.1 coordinate 1,036, forward strand.
ATTTTTATGCAAAAACAGACGCCGTTTATTTTGAAAGACACATTTCGCCGTTTATCGAAGGGTGTATGTTCGAAGTAGTCAGGATTTTGATGTTGAGCCCGGTGCGCCTTATGAACAAGGAAGTGAAATATGCCAATCTTTATGATGAAGATGAAATTAAGGTAGTGCCGTTTTTCGCTAAGCCGGTTTTTTATTTCAGGCGCACTTCAACCGGAACGCATTATTACCTGAAGGTGTTTTCAGGAGAAAAAGAAATTCCTCTTTTAAACCGGAATATTCGGATAGTAACCAATGATCCCTGCCTTTTGGTGTATCGCAATCAATTGATTGCTTTTGAAAAACTGGATGGCAAAAAACTTACTCCTTTTTTTACCAAAGAATATGTTTCGGTTCCTGCTTCTTTTGAAGAAAAGTATTATGCCGGTTTTGTGCGCAAAACAATCCGCAATTTTGAAGTGAAGGCAGAAGGTTTTGATCTGCTGGAAGGGGAAGTGGAAAAAACAGCCGTTCTTTCCATCGAAAACAACCTGAAACTGGAACCCCGCCTGGTGTTGTATTTTCAATACAACGGGAAAACTTTTCTGCATAGCTCAAAACAGGAAGTGGCCGTTCAGTTCCGCAAAACAACCGATAATTATATTTTCCGGAAAATAAAGCGGGATTTTGCCTGGGAGAAATCGGTTTTTGCCCGGCTTGCTGAATTTGGGTTAAAGGAAAAGGGTGGATATTTTTTGCTGGAAGCAATGGATTTGCTGGACGCTGATGGTGCGTTGTATTTTCTTGTGAACTGGCTGAATCAAAACAAACAGAACCTGGAAGAAATTGGTATCCGGCTGGAGCAGGAGAAGCTCGAAAAAAAATACTTTACCGGGAAGCAGTACCTTGAAATGGAGGCCAAAGCATCGGATGACTGGTTTGATGTGTATGCCACCGTAAATTTTGGCGGGTATAGTTTTCCCTTCATTCAACTGAAAAACCATATTCTGAATGATATTCGTGAGTTTGAATTGCCAAACGGCGAAATTGCCATCATTCCCACAGAATGGTTTGCCCGTTACAAAAGCCTGCTGCCATTTGCCAGAAGCAAAGGCAAAAAACTTCAGTTTGGCAGGCACCACTATGCTTTGCTGCAGCGTTTTCTGAAACCGGGCGATGAATCGGCGCTGAATGAATTTCAGCAATTATCGGGCAGCCCCAAAAATGTAAAATTGCCCGATGGGCTGAACGCGCAATTGCGCAGTTACCAGAAAGTGGGTTTCAGGTGGATGTATGGATTATATGAAAATGGGTTTGGCGGCTGCCTGGCTGACGATATGGGACTGGGAAAAACCCTTCAGACACTTTCGTTGCTGTTGAAACTAAAACGTCCGGAGCGCGCTTCAAAAGCCAATAGTTTCGCTGGTAAAAACATGGACCAAAACGGCCAGCTGGAACTTTTCACCCAACCTGCTTCCGGTGAAAAAGAACAACCCGCAAGCCTGATTGTGTTGCCCACTTCGCTGGTACACAACTGGGAAGCTGAAATTCAAAAATTTGCACCCGCACTGAATGTGTATAAACACGTAGGGCCCCAACGCAAAACAAACGGGGAATTGGAAAAAGCAGCTTTTAACTTCGATGTCATTCTTACTACTTACGGAACGGTCCGAAACGATGCGGAAGCGCTTGCCCGGTTGAACTTTTTCTACCTGATCCTCGACGAAAGCCAGTATGTGAAAAATCCGTCGTCGAAAACCTACAAGGCGGTGATGAAATTGCAGGGGTCGCACCGGATGGCGCTTACCGGAACACCTATCGAGAATTCGTTGTCGGACCTGTGGGCACAAATGAATTTTTTGAATAAAGGGATGCTTGGAAACCTGGCGTTTTTTAAACGTTTTTTTATCACGCCCATCGAAAAACACAACAGCACCGACCAGCAGGAGAAGTTGCAGATTTTAATCCGTCCGTTTGTGCTGCGGCGCACCAAGGAGGAGGTGGCGAAAGACCTGCCTCCGCTGATGGAGCAGGTTGTAGTATGCGAAATGGAAGAACAACAACAGCGAACCTACGAAACGGAAAAGTCGGTGATACGCAACATGATTCTTGGCAGTATTGAAAATGAAGGAGTGAACAAGTCGTCGATGATTATTCTGAAGGGACTTTCGCGCCTGCGGCAACTGGCCAATCACCCTGATATGGTTGAGGATACAGGGGAAGGCCAGTCGGGTAAATTTGAAGAAATATTCCGGATGCTGGAGAACGTGGTGGCCGAAAACCACAAAGTATTGATTTTTTCATCGTTTGTGAAACACCTGGAGTTGTTAAAAGCGCGTATCAAACGCGAAAACTGGAAATTCAGCATGTTAACCGGTCAGACTACCCATCGCGGGGAGGTTATCCGGCAGTTTCAGGATGATCCCGGGAATAGCATTTTCCTTATTTCGCTGAAAGCGGGCGGGGTGGGGTTGAACCTCACCAGTGCCGATTACGTGTTTATTATCGATCCCTGGTGGAATCCGGCATCTGAAAATCAGGCGATCAGCCGGGCACATCGCATTGGGCAAAATAAACACGTTTTTGTTTACCGGTTTATTACCCAGAATTCCATTGAAGAAAAAATTCAGCAACTCCAGGGGCGCAAAAGTTCGCTGGCTGATAAGTTTATTAACTCCAACAACCCGTTGCAGGAAATAACAAAGGAAGAGCTAATGAATTTGTTTCAATAA
>CAYRBS010000049.1:3843-5450 GCA_964422335.1 uncultured Mariniphaga sp.
TTTTTTATTCCTTACATATATCAGCTTAAATTTCCCTTTATAACTGTCGCGCAAATCGATTTCAAATTTTCCGATGGAGTCAATGAGTGGGGTTAGTTTTTCAAAACCATAGTTTCGCGCGTCGAAATTGGGTTGTTTCTTTTGGAGCAGGCTTCCTACGTCGCCCATGAAAGCCCACCCGTCGTCGTCGGCAAGGTCGGAAATGGTGGAGGAGATAAGTTTGACCACTTTCGGGGTAATTTTGTCCACCTGGGTTTTTTTTGCCCGTTTGTCCGGGGTTGAGCTGCCTTCCGTTTCTTTGGCCCGGTTCTCCAGAATTTCAATGTATATGAATTTGTCGCAGGCTACAATAAACGGGTCGGGAGTTTTCTTTTCTCCAATGCCGTAAACTTTCATTCCGGCTTCGCGCAGGCGGGTAGCCAGGCGGGTAAAATCGCTGTCGCTGGAAACCAGGCAAAAGCCGTCCACCTTTTCGCTGTACAGAATGTCCATTGCATCAATAATCATGGCCGAATCGGTGGAATTTTTACCAGTGGTGTAGCCATACTGTTGAATAGGGGTTATGGCATTCTCCAGCAGCAGGTTTTTCCATCTTGTAAGGAGTGGCTTGGTCCAGTCGCCATAAATGCGTTTAATTGTAGGGTTTCCGTACTTGGCAACCTCTTCCATCATTTCCTTGAGGTAAGCGGAGGGTATGTTGTCGCCGTCGATGAGGACAGCCAGTTTGTTTTCTTTTTCCATTATTCTGTTTTTTGTTTTTTCAATAGAAGTTCCGGGTGCATTAATCAGCAGGTGAGCTCAGGCCTTCAGCTGAACCGTTAACTTCGGCTTACGTAATTTTTTTATTTCGGTTAGGATTTTGGATCGATCTTAAATCCGCACGATACAGGAATCGGGCAGCCAGCCAACGTTTCCGTCGGTAAGTTTAATTTCTTTCCAGGTATTTACACTGTCAGAAACTTCCACTTTCACGCCTTCGTAAAGCAGGAAAAGGTCGGTGCTGTTTTGTGCCGGGCCGCTTTTAACGGTTACCCTGGGGCAGAAAACGATGGCGTGTTTTCGCTGGTTAATTTTTTCTTTTTGACGAGCCGCGAAGGAAAAAGAGAATCCGGAAAGTATCACAGCCAATATTCCAAACCAGAATGAAATTTTTTTGACGGAAGGGATACGGCTAAAAATGAACAGGCCCAGCAATCCGAGAAAAACGATAAAAGCGCCTATACTTATGGCCGCCCACATGTCAGCGGGATAAAGATTTATCACCCTGCTGCGCCAACGTACAAAAAAGGGTTGGGGAAGGGCATCAACTTCGGTAACCACCGCCTGGTTGGCCAGCTCGAGGTTAAAGGCGATATCCTCATTTTGCGGCGCCAGCAGTTTGGCTCGTTCATAATTTAAAATGGCGTTGTTAATATCGCCGGTTTTGTAATAAGCATTTCCCAGGTTAAAATATAATTTAGCCGATTCATGGCCCGACTGCAGAATCTGTTCATAGGTTAAAATGGCTTGCTCGTATTCTTCGGTGGTATAGTAGGCGTTGGCTTTTTCCCATAACACCTGGGTGGAATCCTGGGCGGAAACATTCAGGAATACAAACATTCCGAACA
>CAYRBS010000049.1:5550-13276 GCA_964422335.1 uncultured Mariniphaga sp.
TTATCTCTTAATTTGTTTTTCCAGCCTGCTCATGGTAGAAACGGCTTTTTTGTACAATTCGCTGCGGGCTTCAGAATCTCCGGAAGGTGCATACCGGGCAAATTCGCATTGTTCAATTATTTCAACAAAATCGTTGATAAGGTGCTCTTCCACATTGCGTTCCCTGAGGCCTGCCACAGCGCTGTCGCGGTTGAGGTTGGCCACAGGAATAGCCAGTTTATCGCTTAAATAGCCCCAGAACGATTTCAGGATGGCATCGTGAAATGCTTCGTCGAGGTTCTTTTTCATAAACCGGGAGGCGGTTTTTAACCGTTTTACAGCTACGCGGTTGGCCTTTTTGTTACGCATCAGGGCGGCATTGGCGTTTTGGCGTGCTTTTTTACGGTAAACAGCAAAAAGCGCCAGGAACAGCAACGCGCTTCCTCCGTATATGGAATAGAAAAAAGGCGTTCCGTAAAATGTAGTGCCCTTGCTTCGGAGCATCGGGTCTCCCTGCATGATATACCTGATATCCCGGCCAATCAGCTCTAATTCTTCCCTGCGGCGGGAACTTACTACGCCTGAAGACGAGTCGCCGGTACCTTTTTCAACGTTCAGTGTATGTTCCTGTGTGGCGATGGTAACATACGAACCCCTTGCCGGATCAAAATAGGTAAACGGGATGGAAGGGATGGTGTAATCGCCTTCAAACTGGGGCTGAAACAGGTACTCGATGGTTTTGCTGCCTGTGACGCCATTGTCGGTTGCCCGCACATTGTCGGATGAGTTGGGGTCATAAACTTCAAAGTCGGTAGGGAGTTCCAGTTCCGGAGAGCGCATTAACCGGATATTACCTGTTCCGTTAATGGTAACTTTCAGGGTTACCGCATCGTTTGTTGTTACATTCTCGCTGCTTAGTTCAGAACTGATATTGAAATTACCAACTCCTCCATAGTAATCGGCAGGTTCCGGGGGCAGTTCTTTTACATTCACCGTTACCGGTTCGCTCGATACATTCGTTTTAACTGTACGGAGCCCGCTGAAAAAATCATCGAAAAAACTGCGTTCCCTTACCCGTTGCCGCACAAGGAGCGACATAGTGATGGGATTAATCGTAATTGCTCCGTTTTGTTGCGGGAAGAGGATTGATTTTTGCAAGACGCCTACCTGGTAAATGCGGTCGTTGTAAACCTCACGTGTAAAATTAATTTGTTTGGGAATTTCAATGTCTTGTGTGTAAAATCCTTCGTACGACGGGAGGTTTACATCATCGAATCCGGACACAGGGATTTCCGGATCGACATAAAGTTTAACGGTCGAAATAATTTGTTCGCCGCGAAACACATTTCGTTTGTCCAGATCAATCCGTATGAAAAGGTTTTCGCCCCCCAGCTCAGCAGAGGGTGTTTCACTTTCCGAACCGCCGGAGCGGGGTTGGGATTGCTGCTGTTGTTGCTGTTGCTGGTTTTGTTTGTCTTTTACCACCTGAATTTCCAGGGAATTGGATTCAATTACCTTGCCATCCACTTCGACGGAGGCGGGGCTGATTTCAAAATTTCCTTCCTGCTTTGCCCGTAAAATGTAGGTGTAGGAATAGGTTACCTCCGTGGTGGTTTGGCCATTAATTGATCGGATACTTGTGGATTGACCTGTGCTGGGCCCCATAAGCACTTCAAAATTGTTGCTTAAATTAGTCGGGAGTTTCAGGTTATTGCCTTTTTTGTTTAGAGTGAAGGATAACCGAAACTGTTTTCCTGTTTCCACAGCATTGGGCGCCGACATCTCAAATTTTGTATCCTGTGCTTGAGCGGATGTCAGGACGAAAAGAAGAATTATATATGTGAACAGTGTTTTTATCATTTTTCGGTTACCACTCTTTTTCTGATTTTGATTTTCTGGCTTTTTCTGCCTGCTCTTTTTTTACTTTTTCCTGAATGTCGCGTTCATCGTTTTGCAGCGCCTGCAAAAGCTGTTCGGCGTCCTGCTGCGAAATTTTGGGCGGTGGCTGTTGTTGCTGCTGTTGATCCTGGTTTTGGTCCTGGTCTTGATTTCGGTCCTGGTTCTGACTTTGATCCTGATCTTGTTGCTGGTCCTGCTGATCCTGATTTTGATTCTGATCCTGGTTTTGATCTTGATCTTGATCCTGATCCTGTTGCTGCTCCTGGTCTTGTTGTTCTTCCTGCTGGTTTTTCAGCATTTGGGCATATGCCAGGTTGTATTTTGTATCCAGGTCGTTTGGGTTCTCACGCAGGGCTTTTTTATATGCTTCAATGCTTTCGTCAATTTTTTGCTGCATTAACTGGCTGTTTCCCATGTTGTGATAAGCACGGGCTTTTTCTTCGGGCGTTTCCAGCTTTTCGCCCAGGTCGCTGAATTTACTTTCAGCTTCATCAAAACGCATTTGTTTGTAAATGGCATCGGCAAGGTTAAAGTCCCATTTTTCGTGGCCTGGCTTTTTTTCCAGCGCTTTGAGGTATTCTTCTTCGGCTTGCCTGAAACGTGCTGTATCGAGCTGGTTGGTGTCTTTAACAGCTTCCATGTACAATTTGTTTCCGCTGCGCACAAACTTCCGTTCGTTCTGGCCATAAATTACATTCAGGCCGGCAATCATTATTAATATGAGTAAAACAAACCGTTTCATTTTCTTTAATTATTTTGTTGAAAACAACCTGATTTTCATTAACCACCTGTTTTTTCTTTCGCGGGTGATAAACTCCAGGAGCATTAAAAATAAGCCAATTCCAAAAAAGTACTGGAACTGGTCATCGTATTCAGAATAGACCAGGGATTCTATTTCTTCTGTTTCCAGTTTCTCAATTTCGTCGAAAAGTGCATTGAGCCCAACCTGGGTGTTGTTGGCCCTGACATAGACTCCATTTCCGGCAGCAGCTATTTCCTCAAGCATCGTTTCGTTCAGTTTTGTAACGACTACTTGCCCTTCGTTGTCCCTGAGGTAATTATTTTGGTTGTTCCCTGCCACGGGAATAGGTGTTCCCCTGGGACGTCCCATGCCGATGGTATGTACCACAATTCCTTTGTCAACTGCTTCCTCTGCTGCTGCAACCGGATCGTCTTCATGGTTTTCGCCATCGGTAATAACCACAATTGCTTTGTTGGTCTCGTTTTCCGGGGTAAAAGAGCGTATTCCCAGTTCAATGGCAGCTCCAATCGCTGTTCCTTGTGTTGGAACTGTCTCGGTATCTACGGCCTCGAGGAACAGTTTGGCCGAGTTGTAATCGCTGGTTATGGGAAGTTGCGTATAGGCTTCGCCGGCAAAAACAATCAGCCCGATTTTATCGTCGGCGAGGCGGTCAACCATCCTTGAAATGGCCCTTTTGGCCCGTTCCAGCCTGTTCGGTTGTATGTCTTCTGCCAGCATACTGTTTGAAACGTCCAGGGCAATGATGACTTCAGCTCCTTCGCGTTTTACTTTTTTCAGTTTCGAACCGAATTGCGGGCGGGCGGCCCCGACAATAAAAAATGCCAAAGCCAGCATTAGCACCCAAAATTTAAAAACCGGCCTGTTCTTCGAGGCAAAAGGCATTAAACTGCTAATAGTCTGGTAGGTGCCAAAACGGCGCAATGCTCGTTTGCGGGCAATCCGCGACCAGATAAAAACCAGGGTTAGCAGCGGAATGATTAACAACCCCCATAAATATTCGATATGTGCAAACCTGAACATTTCCATATTTTCCATTTTTTAAGGGATGCTTCTGAAAATTGTTGTTCGTAGAATCAAGCTCAAAATTATTGACAAAATTCCTGCCAGAGCGAACGGCAGGAACTCTTCAGATTTTCGGCTGAACTCACGTACTTCTATTTTCGATTTCTCCAACTGGTCAATTTCTTCATAAATTTCTGCCAGTTTATTATTGTCGGTTGCCCTGAAATACCTTCCATCAGTGATGTTTGATATTTCCTGCATCATTTCTTCGTCAATCTTTACTTCCATGTCGCGCAATTGGGTTCCATAAGGAGTTTGAACAGGGTAAGGTGCTGTTCCGGAGGAACCTACTCCAATGGTATAAACGCGAATGCCAAAGGTTTTTGCAATTTCGGCAGCGGTGAGGGGGGCAATTTCTCCGGAATTGTTTTCCCCATCGGACAAAAGAATGATTACACGGCTCACGGCGTCGCTGTCTTTTAACCGGGCTACGGCAGTTGCCAGGCCGTTTCCAATGGCGGTACCGTCTTCTATCATGCCGGTTTCAATGTCTTTAAACAGGTTGAGCAATACGGCCCTGTCGGTAGTCAGCGGACACTGCGTGAATGCTTCCCCGGCAAAAACAACCAGTCCCATCCGGTCGTATTCGCGGCCCGCTATAAACTCGGATGCCACATTTTTTGCCGCTTCCAGCCGGTCGGGCGAAAAATCCCTGGCCAGCATACTGGTTGAAATATCAAGGGAAATCACCAGATCGATTCCTTCGGTAGTCACATTTTCCCAGTCGCTGGTGGACTGTGGACGGGCCAGTACTACGGTAAACGCAGCAAAAGCGAATACCTGAAGTAAAAAGACCAGGTGCCGCAGGTAATGCCGGATGGTTTTTGGGGCTTTAAAAACAGCGGCCGCATTAGAAACCTGGATGCTTGCCGTATTTTTGTTTTGCCTGAAAACGTACCATGCTGTCATTGGTACAATTACCAGCAACAGATAGAAAAATTCCGGGTTTTTAAACGTTATTCCTTCCAACATTCTTTTTCTATTTTATTTGTACGTCCTCTCCTTCCTCGTCTTGTTTATCTTCGGGAGGACTGGTTTTCTGCTCCTCTTTTTTTGTTTCGTTTACAAAAAAGAAAGCATTCACCAGTGTCATATTGTCATCGTCTGGCAGCGTCTGATATTTGGCAAACTTTACCAGATCCGCCAGTTTTAATATTTGTTGCAGGTTTTCAAATGTTTTTTCTTTTAACAACTTTGGATTGCTCCTGAACCGTTCCAGTGTTTCGTCCGATGTATATTCCAGGGCCGGAATTCCGAACCGGTCTTCAATGTATTTCCGGAGTGTTTCGGTAACTTCAATGTAAAACTGTTTGGTTTTTCCCTGCTGCCATATTTTTTCGTTTTTAATACGGTCGAGTTCCCTCAACGCAATAACATGGGCCGGTTCTTTTGGTTTTTTGGGCAGTGTAAAAATGGGTTTTTTCTTTTTTCTCCTGCTGATGGCGTAAAAAATGAAAAACAGGATAGCCCCGATAAGGATTGCCCCTAAAATATAAGGGGTAACTTCTTTCAGGTTAACGGGGGCATCGTAAGGCATTTTAATGTCTGTGGGCCCGCGGGTGGTGTCTATGGGAATACTGAATACATTCAGGTTTACCCCGTTGGTAGGGACGGAATCGGTCTTTCCGTCGATGTCAATTTTAAACCAGAACGGGGGAATTTGGTATGACCCACTGTCGAAACTGGTAATTAAGTATGACTGTATTTGTTTCCGAAAATTTTCGTCGTCCATTTCAACCGTATCGATCCCGGAACGATCGAGCACTTCGATGTAATCTGCAAGTGTATCGGGAATGGCAGGGAATTGCACATCCACATTTTTGGGATGGTCGATTTCAAGGAGAAGTTTTATCTGATCGCCCAGCAGGATGTTGGTTGAGTCGAGGCTGGCAGTTGCTTTAATCTGCTGTGCATTGGCGGCCCCGGCAAAAAAAATGATTATTATTAATGAAGCTATTTTCAATTTCATTTGCATTACTTTTTTACAGCCCTCCTCTTAAACAGGTTCATTAATGATTTTACATAATCTTCTTTTGTGTTGATGGAAACGTAATCCACCCCGCATTTTTTGAACATGACATCGAGCCGGGCAACGTGTTTGTTCCAAAAATCGGAATATATTTTTCTTATTTTGCGCGAGCTGCTGTCAACCCAAACATATTTGCCGGATTCGGCATCTTTCAATTTCAGCATTCCAATAGGGGGCAATTCCCTTTCACGATCGTCGTAAATTTTTAGTGCCACTATATCGTGTTTATTGTTGGCAATGGAAAGAGCCATCTCGAGGTCGGGGTTGTCGTCCATAAAATCGGAAATAACAAAAGCCGTACACCGTTTTTTGATGGCATTGGTGAGGTAGCGCACCGCATCTGTAATGTCGGTGCCTGTGTGTTTGGGATGAAAATCGATCAGTTCGCGTATGATGCGCAGAATGTGGCTCTTCCCTTTTTTGGGAGGAATGAATTTTTCAATGGTATCGGAAAAGAAAATAACCCCGATTTTGTCGTTGTTCTGTATGGCTGAAAAGGAGAGGATGGCCGAAATTTCGGTAATGATGTTTTTTTTCATTTTTTCAAATGTACCGAACTCGCGTGAACCGCTCACATCGATAAGCAGCATCACTGTCAATTCCCGCTCTTCTTCAAAAATCTTTACATAAGGGTGGTTGTAACGGGCCGTTACGTTCCAGTCGATGCTGCGGATATCGTCGCCAAACTGGTATTCGCGTACTTCCGAGAAGGCCATACCGCGGCCCTTAAACGCGCTGTGGTATTCGCCCGCGAAAATATTGCGCGACAAACCCCGCGTTTTTATTTCAATCTTCCGTACTTTTTTTAATAATTCACTCGTCTCCATGAAAAAAGTTTCAAGTTTCAGGTTCCGGGTTACAGTTCTGGTTCAAAATGCAACCTGCAACCTGCAACACCAAATCTGTTACGGCACTTCCACGGTGTTTAAAATATCGGTAATTATTTCTTCCGGCGTAATGTTATTGGCTTCGGCTTCATAACTTAACCCGATACGGTGACGCATAACGTCGGCACAAACCGCGCGCACATCCTCGGGAATTACATACCCCCGTCTTTTTATAAATGCAAAAGCTTTTGCCGCCTGTGCCAGGTTAATCCCCGCCCTTGGCGATGCCCCGTAGGAGATCATCTCCTGGTATTTGCCAAGTTGGTATTCCTGCGGATCGCGGGTAGCAAAAACAATGTCAACAATATAGTTCTGAATTTTTTCGTCGATATACACATCTTTTACCACTTCCCGGGCTTTCATAATGTCTTCCGGTTTTAAAATGGTAGAAGTTTGCGGAAATTGTTTGAGCAGGTTCTGGTTTATTATCTGTTTTTCTTCCGCCTTGTTCGGATAATTAATTACCACCTTCAGCATAAAACGGTCCACCTGGGCCTCGGGCAGCGGGTAGGTTCCTTCCTGTTCAATGGGGTTTTGGGTAGCCATTACCAGGAACGGGGCGTCCAGCTTGAACGTAGTGTCGGCAATGGTTATCTGGCGTTCCTGCATCGCTTCCAGCAGTGCCGATTGTACTTTTGCGGGTGCGCGGTTGATCTCGTCGGCCAGGATAAAATTGGCAAATATCGGCCCTTTTTTTATGGAAAACTCTTCTTTTTTCTGACTGTAAATCATGGTACCCAGCAAGTCGGCAGGCAGCAGGTCGGGGGTAAACTGCACACGCGAGAATTTTGCACTGATAGTTCTTGCCAGTGAGCTGATGGCCAGTGTTTTTGCCAGTCCGGGTACCCCCTCAAGTAGTATGTGCCCGTCGGATAATAACCCAATCAAAAGACTATTCACCAGGTGTTTTTGCCCTACAATTACTTTGTTCATCTCCAGGGTAACCATGTCAACAAACGAACTTTCTCTTTGTATGCGTTCGTTTAATTCTTTAATATCCACTGTTTGATTCATATTTTAGATGGTATTATTTATCATTTTTTCAGGGCACGAATTTAACCGATTGCAAAGATAAAAACCTATCTGTTTTGTTAAAATATATTAAGG
>CAYRBS010000050.1:0-13181 GCA_964422335.1 uncultured Mariniphaga sp.
GAACTGGCAGGAAAACTGCTGGAAGCAGGTGTAATAGACGGGAACGAACAAGATGGGTACAGCCAGTTAACCGGAGAATATCCTATGGTAGTGGCACGTGCTTATTTTAACTGGAAAGGGCTGAAGGAAGACCGCAGTTATGGTGCACACAATCCAAAATATGTGAATGCTCTTTTAACCAACACCCTTGAGGCGTTGGAAGCAAGTGAATAACAGGTTGAACAGGATAAGAAAAAAGACTTCTAAAAGGACAGGAGTCTTTTTTTGTAAAAATTTAATAGAAATGAATAAATTAACATTAATAGTTGCAGTTGTATTTATGGCCTTTTTATATTCAGGCTGTAAATATGACTTTATTGTACCGGAAGAGGTAATAGATCCTGGTGACCCGAATGCGGAGCAAGTATCTTTTTCTGAAGATATTATTCCAATTTTTACCGATAATTGCACCTCATGTCATGATACCGGAGGCCAGATGCCGGATCTTACCCCGGACAATGCTTATTCAGCGTTGAATACGACACGTTATATCAATACTTCATCGCCGGATGAAAGCCTGTTGTACACCAAGCCAGATCCGTCGGGTTCAGGGTCTCACCCGAAATACTCGGAAGCAGACGCTGCTATGATACTTGTATGGATTCAACAAGGAGCTGAAAATAACTAATCGCACTTAAAATGGTACAGATGAAAAAATATATATTATTGCTGATACTTTTTGCACTCCCTTTCACCCAGATAATGGCACAGGAAGAGGAAGAAGTTGATAAGCCGGTGAGAGACCCTTTTGCAAGTGGTTATTTAATTGATAACCAAACTACCCTGATTCCCATTGAAGGAACACTGGAATACGTTATCCAGCATAAGTTCGGGTCGGTTGAAAATGGTATTTCCGATTTTTTCGGAATTTATTCCCCCGGGGCAAATATCAGGCTTGGATTTAATTATGTCCCCAAAAAAAATCTTCAGTTGGGGCTTGGGTTAAGCAAGGAGAAAATGTACACCGACCTGAATGCCAAGTGGACAATTCTTGAACAAACACGTGAAAATACGATTCCGGTTGCAGTTGCGCTTTATGGTGTGATGGCGGTTGACGGACGGAATGAGAACTCGTTTGGCACCGGAAAAGTCTGGCGGCCGGGAGAGGGGTCAACGGAGTTTGATATTGAATTTGCCGACAGGTTTTCTTACTTCTCGCAGCTTATTATCGGGCGCAAGTTTAATTACTGGCTTTCACTTCAAACGGGTGCCAGCTTTACCCATTATAATATGGTAGGAAGTGAGTTTGATCACGATAAAGTGGGGCTTCATTTTAACGGGCGGGTTAATTTTTCACCCCAGTCGTCGTTTATTTTCAACTACGATGTACCGTTAAAAATAAAAGATATATCGGAACAAACCGAATGGACCGATCATCCAAAACCAAATATCGCTTTTGGCCTGGAAATTGCTACTATGACACATGCGTTCCAGATTTATATGGGAAATGCCACCGGAATTATTCCCCAGGATGTAGTGATGTGGAACCAAAACGATTTTAGTTTTAATGATTTAGCCTTTGGCTTTACGATAACGCGACTTTGGAATTTTTAATGTTTAACTATTAAAGTAAATTATCATGAAAAAAAGTAAGTTTAATTTCTTTACATATCCATTAGTAGTCCTTTTTGTAGGAATACTTTTAGCTGCTTTTGTTTCGCCAACAGAAAACATGCCTAAAGAAGAATGGGATATACCGGAAGAGTACAAAGAGATGGAAAATCCATATGCCGATGACAAATCGCTTGAAAGGGTTGGAAAAATGATGTACATGAAAAACTGTAAATCATGCCATGGCAACAAAGGCGAAGGCGATGGCCCGAAAGCCGCAAGCATGGAAACGGAAATGATCCCGTTTAATGATGCCGATTTTCAGGCTCAAACCGACGGTGAGATTTTCTACCAGTCAATTATTGGAAGGGACGAAATGCCCAACTTTGAAAAAAAGATTCCCGATGATGAAGATCGGTGGGCTGTTGTTAACTATGTTCGTACTTTAAAATAATGTAAAATATAAACCGGAGGTTGGCGAAGCCTCCGGTTTTAAACAAATCCGATGATGATTCCTTCTGTCCGGTTCATTCCCGTAGCGTTCATTCTTGTGCTGTTTTTTCTGCCCGGTAAAAGCCAGATTATTCCGGAAGAAAACAACCAATGTTTGGAATGCCATACTTCACAAACAATTTCTCTTCATAATGAATGGACTGATAGGGAAGAAAAGCGGTTGATGAACCCCTTCTATATCCTTGATACCGTGAAAATAGCCTCCGGAGTCCACGGTGCTTTTCAATGTATTGACTGCCATTCCTACGAATATGAAACATATCCCCACAACGGCGAACTGAAACTCGAACCTTTAATGACATGTATCGACTGCCACGGCGGAGATGATACGTATGCCTCCTATCAGTTTGACCTGATTGAAGAAGAGTTTCAGAAAAGTGTTCATTACGAAATTTATGAAGATCAATTTACCTGCTCCAAATGCCACGACCAGCATTATTATAAAACTACTGCAAGAACAAGCGGTGATATTCGTGAGATTGTGGAGTACAGTAATAATATGTGCCTTTCGTGCCACGATGATATGACCCAATACCAGTTGGTTTCAGAAAATGAAAACCCGCAACTGGTGGAAATTCACGAATGGTTACCCAACCAGTCATTACACTTTAAAAGGGTACGTTGCATTGAATGCCATACCGATGTTAAGGATTCGCTCATGGTTTCGCATAATATTCTAAGAAAAGAAGAAGCAACCAAAAATTGTGTGGAATGCCATTCAACCAACTCCATGCTGCAGGCATCGCTTTATAAATACCAAAACCTCAAATCGCGTACCGGCGAAGAAGGTGAAAGTTCCGGAGGTTTGAGGGCCTTGCCTTTGGGAGGGATAAACAGCGACCTTTCAAACGAATATTATCTGATTGGTGCATCAAATATTCCATTTTTAAACACCCTTTTCGCAATTATCTTTTTTGCAATGATTGGGGGAATTGTTACGCATGCTATTTTCAGGATATTGAAAAAATAGAATTTTATGGAGACAGGAGAAAAACTTTATTTATATCCGGTGTGGTTAAGGGTTTGGCATGGAATCAATGCACTGTGTATTATTGCATTAATTTATTCCGGACTTAGTTTACATTATTCGGCCAGAAGTCTGTTTCTGATGAATTTTGAATCGGCTGTTAATTTGCACAATGTATCCGGGGTAATAGTTTCACTCAATTATTTTGTATTTGTACTCGGAAACCTGTTTACCAAAAACGGGAAATATTACCGTGTTAAAACCAGGGGCCTTGTTAAAAGAGTAAAAAAACAAGCCATGTACTACCTTCAGGGAATGTTTAACGGTGAAGAGCCGCCATTTCCTGTTTCAGAAAAAAGAAAATTCAATCCGTTACAGAAATATTCCTATATAATTGTAATGTATCTTTTTGTACCGGGTGTAATCATTACCGGATTTGCCCTTCTTTATCCCGAAACGATTATTGACCAGGTATTTCAGGTGAGCGGCGTGATGCTGACGGCTGTTTTGCACAGCATCATCGGTTTTTTTATTTTCATTTTTTTGCTGGTTCATTTATATGTAGCGTCATTGGGTAAATCACCGCTCAACAGCTATAAAAGCATTATTACCGGCTGGCATGCCTGAACCCGTGTGGTAGAGGCATAGGATGGGAAACGATTGAACAAAAGTGATATAATTGCATACGAATAAGTATTTATAATGAACTGTTTATTAATCTGCTTCCTATGAAATTACCACAATCGCTGCGAAACTGGATTTCCATTATCGGCGCATCCATCGCTTTACTGAACTTTTTATTCATTGTGTTCCTTTTCATCATCACCCTCGTGTTTGATGTTGGCAGCTCGTACCTCGGGTTGTTTATGTATATTATCCTGCCCATGTTTTTAATAATTGGGTTGATTCTGATTCCAATCGGGATGTGGGTTACCAAACGCAGGTTAAAAAAGCAGGTTCAGGATAAAAAAGAAAAAGACTGGCCGGTTATTGATTTTAACAACCCGGCAACCCGGAATGCTACCATTATCTTTTCTGTAGGTACGGTGTTGTTACTCATATTTTCGGCTGTAGGGAGTTATGAAGCATTTCATTACACCGAATCGGTTGAATTTTGTGGTAAGGTATGCCACCAGGTAATGGAACCGGAATATGTTGCGTATCAGGAGTCGTCGCACGAACGCGTTTCGTGCGTGGAATGCCATGTTGGTAGCGGGGCCGACTGGTATGTAAAAAGTAAATTGTCGGGCTTGTACCAGGTGTATTCTGTTTTGACAGACAAATACCCGCGGCCCATTCCCACACCGGTACATAATTTACGACCGGCACAGGAAACCTGCGAAGAATGCCACTGGCCCGAAAAATTCTATGACAGAAAACTACGCATTAAAAGGTCTTACCTCGCCGATGGGGAAAATACCGAATGGGACATTCACATGCTGTTAAAAACCAGCTCGGAGCACAGTGCAAAAGGAATCACGGAAGGGATTCACTGGCACATTCACCCGGATGTGAAAATTGAGTATATAGCTTCTGATTCAAAACGCGGGGAAATTCCGTGGGTGAAATATACCAACCTGAAAACCGGGGAATCTACCATTTACGAAGATACAGAAAAGAAGCTAACCCAAAGCCAGATGGATTCGCTGGAAGTGAGGGTAATGGATTGCCTCGATTGCCATAACAGGCCGTCGCACAATTACAAAGTACCGCAAAATTTTATTGATGAGTACCTCGTTTCCGGCGAAATCTCCAAAGATTTACCCGATATTAAATCGGTGGCTATGGATATTTTTACGCAGGACTTTCCGACAACCGACAGTGCTTTTACCGCAATTGAAATGCAGGTGAATGAATATTACGATATTATGTATCCTGAATTGCTTGAATCGAATAAGCAAGACATTGAAAATGCCATTGCCGGCATTCAGGATGGGTATTCCAAAAACTATTTTCCCAACATGGGGGTTGAATGGCGCGAATACCCGAATCACCTCGGGCACATGGAAACCGATGGTTGCTACCGGTGCCACAACGACCGGCACACCTCTCCGCAGGGAGAAGTTATTTCGCGCGATTGCAACCTGTGCCACGATATTACTGCCCAGGGAACGGTTGAAAACCTTGAAATATCAGATGTTTCAAACCCACTTGAATTTGAACACCCCGTTAATATTAATGAAGTTTGGCGGGAACAGCATTGTTCCGATTGCCATAATGAGTTATACTAAAAATTTAATTGCATATTTGGAATAATTGCATTTCTTTACACCCTCCCATTTTTATTTATTTTTTAATAGAGAACAATTTGATGTTTGAGTTATGAAGAAGTTTGGTTCGTTTTTGTTTTCAATGTTATTTACCGGAATACTGGTAATCATTTTTGCTATTTCAATTGGCTATGCCACCTTTATAGAAAACGATTATGGTACCACCACGGCAAAAATTTTAATTTATAATTCCTGGTGGTTCGAAATTTTGCTTGTTGTAATGTGCGTAAACCTTATCGGCAGCATTTTTGTAAATAAGCTTATCAGTAAAAAAAAGTGGCCTGTTTTTCTTTTTCACGTGGCGTTTATTTTTATCGTGATTGGAGCAGCTTTTACCCGTTATATGGGCTACGAGGGTATCATGCATATCCGCGAAGGACAGTCGTCTGATTTTATTATTTCAGAAGAAGCTTTTGTTAAAATAACTGCTGACGATGGCAACCAAAAGGCGGAGAAAGAAAAGCCGGTGAAATTTTCGCCCTATACTGCCAACCGGTTTTCAGAAGAATTAACATTGAATGGAAAATCAGTTCAGGTTAAAAACCTGCAGTTTATGCCCTCCGCTACCGAAACGGTAGTTGCTGATCCCGGCGGGGTTCCTGTAATATCGTTGCTGGCTGTTGGGAGCGGACAACAACGGCTCGATTTTAACCTGAAACAAGGAGAGATGCAACAGGTTGACGGGCAATCGATAGGTTTTGATACCCCACAGGAAAACCCGGATATAAATTTGATACTTTCCAATGGCGCCTTGTTTCTGTCGGGAGCCGATTCTGTTTTTATTTCCGAAATGGCTGCGCAAGACGGCGGGGGTATTCCACCCGATACAATCGTTCAAATGAATACCCAAAAAGTATATTCAACAGGTGATTTGCATTTTGGGGTGAAACAATTTCTTTCCAAAGGAAAAACAAAGCTTGAATATTCTCCCGGGGAAAACAATCAAATGAGAAACGATGCCATGCATGCCGCGGTTACCGTGGGCAACCAAACCAAAAACCTGGTTGTTTACGGCAGGCAGGGCCAGGTGGGACAATCGTTTTCTACTACCGTCGATGGGGTGAACGTTTCGGTTTCCTATGGTTCGCATAGAATTGACCTTCCTTTCGAACTTTATTTGGATGATTTTCAGCTGGAAAGATACCCGGGCTCCAACAGCCCTTCGTCTTATGCCAGCGAAGTAGTGTTAAAAGATGGCAGTACAGAAGTGCCATTCCGCATTTTCATGAATAATATTTTGAAATACAAAGGATACCGGTTTTTCCAATCTTCGTATGATACCGACGAAAAAGGGACGGTTCTGTCGGTAAACAGCGATTCGTGGGGTACATCCATCACTTATTTTGGTTATTTAATCATGGTTATCGGAATGATATTTACCCTTTTCAACCGGAACAGCCGGTTTAAAAAACTGGTGAAAGCTTCGGCCAAATTGCGGGAAGAACGCAAAAAACTATTTGCCGTATTGATTTTTGGATGTATTATTTCGGTTGTAAATGCCCAGCCGGCCGGAAACATTCAGCCACTTGACAAACAGCATGTTTCTGAATTTGAGGAGCTTTTGCTGCAAAGCCAAAAAGGCAGGGTGGAACCTGCGGCCACGCTTGCCTCGGAAATCATGCGGAAAGTTGCCAAAAAGAACCGGTGGGAAGGAATGTCTGCTACCGAAGTTTTTCTTCACATGCAGGCCAATCCTGAAAAATGGAAAAACATTCCGATTATTAAAGTGGCCAACCAGGATTTACGTGAAATACTGGGAGTTTCAGGAGATTACACGACCTTTAACAACATTGTGGCGCCACGCGAAAGGGGTGGTTACAAGTTAAGTGCCATGGTGTCGGAAGCCTATGAAAAGGAGAGCAGTAAACAGAATAAGTTCGACAAAGAGGTTATAAATGTGGATGAACGTGTTAATATTCTGATGGCTGTTTTCACCGGAAACTTTTTAACGGTATTTCCGGTTTCCGGCGATGAAAATAATAAGTGGGTTTCGGTAAACGATGCCGAAAACCTGGGCAGCGAGGATGAAGCTTTTGCCCAACAAGTGGTGGGAGGTTACCTGGGTGCCGTTGCCGGAAGGGACTGGAATACAGCCAGCCAGTTATTAAACCGGATGAAAACCTATCAACAGCAGGAAGGTGCGCAGATTATTCCATCGGAGACCAAAATTAAACTGGAAGTGCTGTACCACAAACTGGATGTTTTTAGTAAGCTGGCCAAAGCGTTGATGCTTTTGGGGTTTTTGGTTTTAATGCTCCAGCTGACAACCATCTTTAATCCCAGAATTAAACTGAATAAAGTTAAACAAGCAGCGTTTATTCTTATCTCTTTTTTATTCCTGGTGCATTCGGCAGGCCTGGCAGTCCGGTGGTATATTTCGGGCCATGCTCCCTGGAGCAACGGCTACGAGTCGATGGTGTTTGTAAGCTGGGCAACGTTGCTGGCCGGCCTGTTATTTGTCCGCCGCTCTGAAATTACCCTTTCGCTTACCACCCTGCTGGCCGGGTTAACGCTGTTGGTTGCCGGGTTCAGCTGGATGAGTCCTGAAATTACCAATCTTGTACCCGTACTGAAATCGTATTGGCTGATTGTTCACGTTGCCATTATTATGGCCAGTTACGGATTTCTGGGAATTGGCGCTTTGCTGGGGCTTTTAAACCTCATTCTGATGATTTTCAGGAATAATAACAATAAAATCCGGGTGAACCATACCATTAAAGAGTTGGTGGTAATTATTGAAATTGCTTTAATTGTGGGGCTGTTTATGCTCGCCGCCGGTTCGTTTATCGGTGGGGTTTGGGCCAATGAATCGTGGGGCCGTTACTGGGGCTGGGACCCCAAGGAAACATGGGCAATGGTTACCATCCTGGTTTATACATTTATTGTCCACATGCATAAAATCCCCGGGTTTAAGGGGCATTTTTCAGTTAGTGCGGCCTCTCTGGTAGGATTTGGATCGGTATTAATGACGTACTTCGGGGTGAATTACTATTTGTCGGGGCTGCATTCTTATGCACAGGGAGAACCGGCACCCATCCCCTCGGGTGTTTACGTGGCTGTTGTCGTTGTTTTGGTGTTGGTCCTGTTGGCTTTTGTTAACGATAAACGGGCAAAATATAAAGAGGCTCCTGTTGAACTCTAACCAGGTCCTAAATATTACAACCTGAATGTTTTGGAAACAATAAAGGTAAAACCCGTTCCGGCGCCCAGCTGGGTGCCTTTAAAGTGTTGATAAACCGGAATATCCACCATAGCCGAAAGGTACCATTCTTCCTTGAGTACAAAATTGAGTTGTGGTGCTACGAATAGCAACGTACTGCCTGACGATTCTTTTGTGTTTCCGTCAATTTTATCCGGTGAGCGAAACTCGTTCCGAATCTGCAAAATGGCGGTCCAGTTATCTTTCAACCACTGATATCGAAGGTGCCTGGATATATAAAATGAGTTATACAACGAAGTGCCCAGGCGGTAGTTGTCTTTATTGGGAGCGTTGGCTTCCACCCGGCTGGTAAAAAAATACCGCATGCCCGTTCCTGAATGTTCTTTCACAAAGGAAGCTGTGAAAACTGAACCGAAAGCCCCGATTGTGGGCTGAACTTCCACCGGAAGCTTCACGTTGCGCGACCATTGCAATTCACGCGAAAAGGGGAGTTTCGCCCCTGCTGCTCCTGTAATGTAAATGCGTTTGGACAGGTCGGAATAAATGCTGTGTTTTGCCAGGATAACTGCGTT
Organism: uncultured Mariniphaga sp.; assembly: GCA_964422335.1. Lineage (GTDB taxonomy): Bacteria > Bacteroidota > Bacteroidia > Bacteroidales > Prolixibacteraceae > CAYRBS01. The sequence continues at coordinate 9,073 of CAYRBS010000050.1, forward strand.
CGCAAGTCCTTTGCCGGTGAGCGTGTATTCCGGGTCGAGGTTATAATTTTGCGTCTTGTTAAAAAAATAACCCGATTCCATTTCCAGGGTGAGTTTATCCGTAAGGCCATAACCAACAGTTGTTGAAAGGTAATTGTAATACGCTTTGCTGATGAGGTCAAATTCAGAATGATTTGCCCCTTCATAATACTGGTTGCCTTGTCCGTATTTGTAAAAGGAAATGATCCGTATTGAATTTTTTTCCAGCACCAGCAGGTTGTTGGTGCCTCCCACAGGGTTCACCGATGAAAGACACTGGGCTTTTGTCAAAAGCGAACAAAAGATTGCAATCGCTATCAGGATGATCCGGGTTTTATTCATATACAACAATTTCGATGGTTTTGATTTGGTTTTGGTTGCCACTGGTAACAGTGCAGGTTATTTCGTTGGCCCCTACGGCACAGGGAGATGCAACATAGGTGACTTCTGCACCCGACCCGATAATGTCGCCAAGTGTTGCCGACCAGTAATACTCAAGGCGGTTTCCTGTGGCAGCAGCTTTCAGACTGGTACTTTCGCCGGGGGCAATAGTGTCTTTTTCGGCAATCAGCGAATGAAAAACCAGGTCATCCGGGGGAGTTTCCTCCTCTTTGCCGCAGTTGGAAAATAGGAAGAAGAAAGTAACTGTAACCAGAAAAAGTACTGTTTTGCAATTCATTATTTTTGATTTTCGTGCTCAATCATCCTTTACACACCGCACAGAGAACCCGTAGGTTTTTGGGAATGTGTTCCATCTGCCAACGGTGGTTGTTTTTACGTCGAGACAACGTCTCCAGGCCATGCCGTTTTCATATTCGGTGGAAGTCCACATGTATTCCATGGTTCCCAGCAGGGTGAAGCTGCCATTAGGGCTTCGCCTTCCGGCCAGGCGGGCATCGTATCCTGAATCACCGCCATTCTTCAGTAAAGTTCCTACCGGTGAACCCCGCCAGGTGTTTTCCATATCGGCTTGTGCCTGCGTCATGCCAAGGTGCATTTCCAGTTCTTTAAATTCTTCATCGGATGGCAGGTGCCAGCCACAGGGACAAATGCCCTGGGCGCCTTCCTCTGTGGAGCCGTTCATGGCCACGTTCCAGGTGTATAAATGTCCGTAAATCTCTTCGTTGGTTTCATCGTTGCCGTAAACATAACTTGTAATGGCCGAACCGTCGGGAGCATGGGTTACCCGCAGGTTCTCCTGCATCCAGGTTTGATTACCGATTTTAATGATGTTATAGATATTTCCGTCCTCGTCCATTACACCTTCAAGTTCAGGTTGCAAAACCTCAAAAGTGTCAGCAGCTGTCTGCAATTGCTTGTCGGTAACGTTAACCGTGTAAATCCCTGCCGGTATTTCGGTAAGATTTTCTGTGGTATCATTGGTTGACCATAGGAATGAATAGGGGGGCGAACCACCGGAGACGGTAAGGTCAATAGACCCGTTATTTTTCCCGTATTCTGTAACATGTTGAACTTCTGCCTCCAGTTGAATGGGAGGACTGTTTTCTTCCTTTTGGCATTTCAGAAAAATAAAAACGGCCAGGAAGAGGACAAGGAATTTTGCTGTAGCGCTCACAATCAAAGCTTTATAACTTTTGTTCATATGTTGGTTGTGTATCCAATTATATTATTGACAATTAGCTGTATCAAATTTACGTAATTGCCGGATAAAATAAAATAGTTGGAGGAAGAAAAAAGTGTTTTTTCCGGGAAGAAAAGACAGTAGTTACCCGCTGATTCGGCTTAAAGCCCGTTCCGGGTTTTCTTTTTTTGCAAGTTGCTGAATGGTTTCTGTGGAAAGAAGGTGGTATATGGCATCGCGAATGGGGCCGTATTCCTCGTGGAGCGGGCATGGATTTTCTTCATCGCAATGTTTGAGGCCAAATCCGCAGCCGGTAAATATTCTGTCCCCTTCAATAGCTACCACTATATTTTTTAACGGGAGTTCCGGTTTATCCGGATTGAAGTGATACCCACCGTTTTTACCTTTTACCGATTCAATAAAATCGAGCCTTACCAGCCGTTGTAAAATTTTGGCTGTAAACGATGGCGGGGTATCTATTTCTGTTGCTATTTCAATAATTCCGGGCTTTCGGCCCAACTGGTTTTGAATTTGTATGTAAACCAGTCCTCTAAGTGCATATTCGGTTTCTTTTTTAAACACGGCATTCATTTTTAATCGGAACAAATGTATAAAAAAGTTACCATGATTAAAAGACCTTTTTGTCAATTAGTAAAAAAGATTTTTATATTTGTGAAATCGTAAAATAAAAATCAAACTTTATGCAGACAAAAAAATTATGGTTAGGTTTTATCGGGGTAATGGTTGTTTCGTTTGGCGTGTTGTTATACTATGGCGCTGAAATTTACCGGGAAGCCCCGCCGGTACCCGAAAAAGTAGTTACTGAAGACGGTACAACCTTGTTTACGGGTCAAGACATTAAAGATGGGCAAAACGTTTGGCAATCGCTGGGCGGCCATCAGTTAGGTACGGTTTGGGGACACGGTGCTTACCAGGCTCCCGACTGGACTGCCGACTGGCTTCACCGCGAGGCGGTTTTTATGCTCGACCGCCTGGCAATGGATGCCCATGGGAAAGATTACGACGCGCTTACAGAAGAACAACAGGCTTCCCTTCGCGTGACTCTTCAGCGCGATTTGCGCACCAACACGTATGATTCCAGTCAGGATGTTATTTCTGTCTCGTCGTTACGGGCACAGGCCATTGAACAAAACAGCGCCCATTTTGGCGGCCTTTTTACCGATGACCCTGACCTTGCTCATTTACGTGATGCTTACAGTGTACCTGAAAATTCGCTGAAAGATCCGGAACGGGTACGGCAGTTAAATGCATTTTTCTTTTGGGCATCCTGGGCCTGCATTGCCGAAAGGCCAGGGAAGGATATTACTTATACGAACAACTGGCCTGCCGACGAACTGGTTGGTAACACACCCACCAGTGCCATGATTCTCTGGACAGGGTTTAGTGTAATAATTTTATTGCTCGGTATTGGGTTAATGGTTTGGTATTATGCTTCGAAAAAAGAAGAAGAGGAATTGAAACCACCCGGCTCATCACCAATAAAAAATCTCAGTCAAACTCCTTCGCAAAAAGCAACGTTAAAATATTTTTGGGTTGTAACCCTTTTGATTCTTGTTCAGGTAGTCATGGGGGTTGTTACTGCTCACTATGGTGTTGAAGGGCAGGGGTTTTATGGTATTCCGCTTGCTGAATGGCTTCCCTATTCCATTTCCCGCACCTGGCATGTTCAGCTTGCTATATTCTGGATTGCTACTTCGTGGCTGGCCACGGGGCTGTATTATGCACCAGCTATTTCGGGTGTAGAACCTAAGTTTCAGAAACTGGGCGTAAACGTGTTGTTTGGCGCCTTGCTGGTAATAGTGGTTGGTTCACTTGCCGGCCAGTGGATGGGTGTGATGCAGAAACTGGGGCTTGTACAGAATTTTTGGTTTGGCCACCAGGGATACGAATATGTTGAGTTGGGCCGGTTTTGGCAGATATTTCTTTTTGCCGGACTTTTTATCTGGTTGTTTTTGATGGGCCGGGCCATTTGGCCTGCATTTAAACAACGCAATGCAAGCCGGCATCTTCTTATTTTGTTTGTTATTGCTTCCGCGGCCATCGCTCTTTTCTACGGTGCCGGCCTGATGTGGGGCCGTCAAACCAATCTGGCCATTGCCGAATACTGGCGTTGGTGGGTGGTTCACCTTTGGGTGGAAGGTTTTTTCGAAGTTTTTGCCGTAGTGGTTATGGCGTTTCTGTTTGTCCGGTTGCAGCTTGTAAGGGCAACCACCGCAACACTGGCTGTGTTATTCACCACTATCATCTTCCTTTCGGGTGGAATTTTGGGAACATTTCACCACCTCTATTTTACCGGAACACCCACAGCCGTGATGGCCATCGGGGCATCGTTCAGCGCCCTCGAGGTGGTGCCGCTGGTGCTCATGGGTTACGAGGCGTACGATAATATGAAAATTTACCGCAGTACTTCGTGGATAAAAGCTTATAAATGGCCTATTTACAGTTTTATAGCCGTGGCTTTCTGGAACCTTGTGGGCGCTGGTATTTT
>CAYRBS010000051.1:0-13164 GCA_964422335.1 uncultured Mariniphaga sp.
GAAATAATTCCCCCGGCGTAACCACTCCCTTCGCCCACGATGTAAAGGTTTTCAAACCCGGTGCAGCGCCCGTTCTTTTCCCGCAATACCTGCACCGGTGAGGAGGTTTTGCTCTCCAGTCCCAGCAGGTTGCCGGTTTCAAAGCCTTTTATTTTCCGGATAAAATCGGCCAGCCCGGCCTGCATTGATTTCACAACTGTTTCAGGAAGCAACTCCCAAAGCGGTGCTGCAACCAAACCCAACGGGAAGCTGCTTTCGAGAGTGGTTTTCTGATTCTGATTTTTCAAAAATCCGGCAATGCTGCATGCCGGGGCGCGGTAATTTCCGGTGTGCCGGTAAAAATTTCTCTCCAGTTTTTCTACCAGTTCCAGCGCTTCCGGCGGCGAAACCGGTTTCGCTGCCAGTTCATCGGGATGAATGCCCGCCACACAGGCAGCGTTGGCATATTGCCCGTTGCGCTGGTAGTAACTCATGCCGTTTACAATATTGGTTTCGGGATAAGCAGCGGCAGGGACCACTGTTCCGCCCGGGCACATACAAAATGAAAATACAGGGTGCTTTCCGTCGGCGGTGGAGGTGAGCCGGTATTCGGCTGCCTTTACACCCGGAAGGGTTTCACGCCCCCACTGCGCCCGGTTGATGATTTCCTGGGGGTGCTCCATGCGGCTGCCAATGGCAAAATTCTTCGTCCGGAACGCAACACCGCACCGCATAAGCATCCGGTAGGTTTCATGCGCCGAATGGCCGGGAGCGATGAACAACGCACCGGCAGGTAAAATACCGCGGGAAGTTACTGCTTCTGTTACTTTTGAATTTTTTACAATAATATTCTCCAGCATGGTTTCGAAAAGTACTTCCCCGCCCAGATCTTCAAAATGCAGGCGCAGGTTTTTCACAATTTTTCGCAGGTTATCGGTGCCGAGGTGCGGGTGTGCCAGGTAATTAATTTCGCCGGGTGCCCCTGCTTTGATGTAACTGGAAAGGATAAACTGTTTCTCTTTTGAGATGTGTTTGGATCGCGAAGTGAGTTTTCCGTCCGAAAATGTTCCGGCGCCCCCTTCGCCAAAGGCATAATTGTTTTTCGGGTCGAAAAAGCCGGTCCGCTCGAAATGGGTAACTGCCCGGCTGCGTGTTTTTACCTCCGAACCTCTTTCAATCAGCGTTACTTTAAAACCTGCTTTTTGTAATACAAGCGCTGCAAAAAATCCGGCGGGTCCGCTTCCAACCACCACAACAGGCATTTTTCTTTTTTTGTATGGAATTTCAAGCGTTTCCTGCTCCGGGAGGGCTCCCCCTTTTATTTCAGGCGAGCTTACCCCCACCCGCAATTGCCACGACACGTTTGGTTTTTGCCTTGCATCCAAACTTTTGTGTTCAACCTGGAAAGTGAAATTCCGGATGCGCAGCTGCTTGCCAACCCGGTGCCGGAGCTGTTCTTCGGAATACCCCGGGGGTAATTTTAAGGTAACTGATTTGAATCCCATGAGGGAAATAAATAAAGGCTATTCTTCGACGCCAAATTTATAAACACAAATTGAATGATATTCTTCGCCCGGTTTCAGAATGGTGGATGGGAAATTTTCCTGGTTGGGGCTGTCGGGGAAGTGTTGGGTTTCGAGGCAAAAGGCGGAACGGTGTTCATACACTTTTCCGTATTTGCCGGTATCGCTTCCATCAAGGAAATTGCCCCCGTAGAATTGTATTCCCGGTTCGTTGGTATAAACTTCCATTGTCCGGCCCGAAGCGGGTTCCACCACCCTGGCGGCAAAACTCAGCTCATTTTCTGCCGGGAAAAGTACCCAGTTGTGGTCGTAGCCTTTGCCAAAATCTAATTGTTCAAAATCGTTATCCAACCTTTCCCCAATGGGGGTGGGGGCTGTAAAATCCATTGGGGTGCCCTCCACCGGGGCAATTTCCCCCGTGGGGATCAACCCTTCGTCAACGGGCGTATAGAAATCGGCATTTAGTTGCAGGATATGGTCGTTTACCGTTCCGTTTCCGGCGCCATGCAGGTTGAAAAAAGAGTGGTGGGTTAGATTTATGGGCGTTGGCCGGTCGGTGGTGGCCCGGTATTCCACTTTTAATTCGTTTTCATCGGTGAGCTGGTACTGCACCTTTACGTCGAGGTTGCCGGGGTACCCTTCCTCCATGTGTGGCGACAAATAGGTAAGTTCCAGTGTTTGTTCATCGGGTTGTGAAGCGTTAAAAACCACATCGTTAAAACCCTTTTTGCCACCGTGTAAATGGTTTTCCCCATCGTTTTTTGCCAGTTCGTAAATGGTGTCGTTCAGTTCAAATTGCCCGCCGGCTATTCGGTTTCCGTAACGGCCAATTAATGCCCCGTAATAAATTTCATTGGAGTTGAGGTAACCTTCCAGGTTTTCGTAACCCAGCACAATGTCTTCAAAATTTCCGTCCTTTCCGGGCACCCACAAGTTAACAACGCGCCCGCCAAAATTGGTTATCTGGGTTGTAATACCGTTCGCATTTTTCAGGGTAAACAGTTCTGCTTTTTTGCCATCTACTGTTCCCGAAAATGTATTTTCTTCAATAAGAGCCGGTTGCTTTTTTTGTTGTGTGCATGAAAAGAGGGCGATTATCGCCAGAAAAATTATTGTACTCCGCATTTTGGTTTATTTTTGTTTTTAATAAAAGAAACCGCTAAATTAAGGGATAAATTTACACTATAAAAACAGCTTTGTCAATTTAAAGATAAACCAGAACAAAAACGAATCAATCATGAAGTATTTGCACAACCTGCCGGTTTTTTCTCTTTTAGTTTTTTCCGCATTAACAAGCTGCACTCCGGAACCGGAGCAGCCTGAACGTCCCAATATTTTATTTGCCATTGCCGACGATGCGTCGTGGAAACATTTCGGTGCTTACGGCTGCGATTGGGTAAAAACACCCGCCTTCGACCGGGTGGCTAATGACGGGATATTGTTTACCAGCGCTTATACACCTAACGCCAAATGTGCACCTTCGAGGGCCTGTATTTTAACGGGCCGGAACAGCTGGCAACTGGAAGAGGCTGCCAACCACTCACCGCTTTTCCCTGCTAAATTTAAAACCTATGCTGAAGCGCTGGACGAACAAGGTTACTGGGTTGGAAGCGTAGCAAAAGGATGGGCACCGGGCGACCCGGGCGAAATAAACGGAAAAAAAAGGCAACTCACCGGCCCGAAATTCGATGAGCACAAAACCGATCCGCCGGCAAAATACATTTCGAACAACGATTATGCGAAAAATTTTGAAGCCTTTCTGGAGGAACGGCCGGAAGGACAACCCTTCTGTTTTTGGTATGGCAGCACCGAGCCTCACCGGGCTTATGAGTTCGAAGCAGGCATCAATTACGGAGGGAAAAATACCGATCAGATTGATGAAGTTCCTGATTTCTGGCCCGATGTGGATACCATCAGAACCGACATGCTCGATTATGCTTTTGAAATTGAATATTTTGACCTGCACCTGCAGCGTATGTTACAAAAGCTGGAGGAGATGGGAGAACTGGAGAACACGCTGGTAATTGTAACGGCTGACAACGGGATGCCTTTCCCGCGTATCAAAGGGCAGGTTTATGAATATTCGAACCACCTGCCACTGGCCATTATGTGGCCCGACGGCATCAAAAAACCGGGACGTGTGGTCCACGATTTTGTAAATTTCATTGATTTCGCACCCACGTTTCTCGATCTGGCTGGTGTGACAGACCAGGAAGCCGGAATGGAACCGGTTGCAGGCAGGAGCCTTACCGAATATTTCTCATCAGAAAAAGAAGGCAATGTGGTGCCCGAACGCGATTTTGTGCTGGTTGGAAAGGAGCGCCACGATGTGGGGCGCCCCGATGATAAGGGTTATCCGGTGCGGGGGATTATTAAAGACCGCTATTTGTACCTGCGTAATTTTAAACCCGACCGCTGGCCCAAAGGAAACCCCGAAACAGGTTACCTGAATTGCGACGGTAGCCCTACCAAAACATACATTCTGGACACCCGGCGAAAGAAAGGGGTAATGGAATACTGGCAGCTTAATTTTGGGAAACGGGTGGCAGAAGAGTTATATAATATTGAACTGGATCCATATTGCATGGACAATCTGGCCGAAAATGAAAAGTTTGAAGATATAAAATTGGCATTGGCGGAAGAGATGGAGCAAAAACTTACCGAACAGAACGATCCGCGTATCCTGGGAAACGGCGATATTTTCGACAATTATCCTTATGTAGGGGCCGTGCAGAATTATTACAACCGGTACATGGGCGGTGAAGAGGTTCCGGCAGGATGGGTGGAAAAAACCGACTACGATGCTTATCTGCTGGAAGAATAAAATTCACAAACTGTTAAAAAACAATTCAATTTTCTTTCATTTTCAAATAGATTCAAATAAGCCGGATCGATTTATTAATTTTGCACCAGACAAAATTTGAAGGATGAAAGTAATTGACATTATAAAAAATTCAGACAAAACGGTTTTTTCATTTGAATTGTTGCCTCCGCTGAAAGGGAACGATGCCAGCCGGATATACCGGACCATTGAAAACCTGTTGGAATACGATCCGAAGTATATTAATATTACCACCCATCGCGACGAAGTAGAATTCAGGGAACAACCCGATGGTTCCATTGTGAAACGCACCAGAAGAAAACGCCCGGGGACGGTTGCGATTGCCGCTTCTATTCAGCACCAGTACGGAATCCCTGTGGTTCCGCACATTCTCTGCGGTGGATTTACAAAAAGCGAAACCGAGTACGTACTTATCGACCTGCATTTTCTGGGCATTGAAAATGTGCTGGCCATGCGGGGCGACGGCATAAAAAACCAACACGTTTTTCAACCCGAAGAAAACGGGCATGCCCATGCCAATGAACTGGTGGAACAGATTGTGAACCTAAAAAAGGGTGTTTACCTGGAAAAAGACCTGAAAAACAATACCCCGCTCGATTTTTGTATTGGCGTGGCGGGTTACCCTGAAAAACATTTCGAGGCTCCCAATATGGAACAGGACCTGGCTTACCTGAAAATGAAGGTAGATGCCGGCGCCGATTATATTGTTACCCAAATGTTTTTTGACAACCAGGTGTATTACGATTTTGTAAAAAAATGCCGTGCTATCGGGATTGATGTGCCTATCATTCCCGGAATTAAACCCATTAACCTGAAAAGTCAGCTAACGGTTTTACCCAAAATATTCAGTATCGACCTTCCACCGGAACTTTCCAGGGAGCTGGCCAAATGTAAAAATAATGAACAGGCGCGGGAGGTAGGTTCCGAGTGGGCTATTCACCAGTCGAAAGATTTGGTTGCCAACAACGCACCATCACTGCACCTATACACTTATGGGGTGTCCGACAATGTGAAAGATATTGTGAAAGCCGTATTTTGAACTAAAAAAGGATGGTCTTTTTTCAAAGTACCATCCTTTTTTTTGCTTTTTTCCTGGCTCTTTATTTTTCAGGTATCGCTGCCTTCTGTTTTATCGTTTTCTTCGTCGCTGCTCAGCTCGAGCGAATAAATCATTGCTTCTACCTGGCGTAGTAAGTTTCTTTTGTCTTTGCTGGGGGCAAATACATAACCAAATGCAACGATTACCCGCTGGTTTTCCTCGTCTAATACAGACAATGAAACGTACGGGCCGCCCATAAAATCGTTCATTAAGCGCCAGAGGCCCCGCATTTCGGATGCGTAATTTCCATTGTGCTCACGTATATTAAATACCTGTTCAATCCTTTTTTCGGTGGCCATATAACTTCCGGGGGTGGGGCCGGGCACATTGGCTTTTAAAATGCTGTCTCTTACTTTAAGCTGGTAATCGACCGAAGAAAAAGCGCTGTCGGAAACATAGGGGAAAGTGTATAAGATAATTCCCTGCGCTATTTCGGGGGTTTCATACCTGAACCAGGCGAAGTTCTCTTTCTGTTCAGCAATCTGGAATCCGGGGCCAACTTTCATGGTTACTCCAAAATTTTTGTCCAAAACATTATATACCGACCTTTCGTAATATTTTTTGTAATTTGAAGCAAGCCGGTCCCTTTCTGCCCGGAGGAAATAGGACATAATACGATCTTTGTTCTCGTTGAACAGTTCTTCAAATTCTCTTTCGTTTTTAGCCTGAATGGTAACCGTTGCCTGCGGGGTGGCCCACACGTTATCCTTAAAGGTTACTCCGGATGAGTCCAGGTTTGGGGAAATGCGGGCCTGGATAATATTCCGTGTGGTTCTGAAGATGCTTTTAAATCCATCGCGCGGAACCCTTACCAGGTCGAACAAAGGCTCATCTTGTGGCAGCGCCAGGTGTTCCTGTGCCAGTGTTTCGCGGATAACTTCCCCCGGTGTGCCTTCCCACGATTCGTTCGAAATTACCACAACCAGTTCCCCAGCTTTCCCGGTAATGTTTCTGGTCAGGCCTGAATTTTCGTTGCTCTGGCACGAAAAGAAAGTAGCAAGTACCAACAACAAAAAAATCCGTTGTATTGCTTTCAGTTTCATTTTTGTCTGTTTTTTGAGTTTGTGTAAATTACAACAAAAATCTTACCAGTTAAAGAACAAAAAATCCCGTATCTGTCTGTAACAGAAACGGGATTTCTACATTAAGTTGCATGCGTTCAACTTTCTATTTTTTCGGGATCTACTTTCTCCTCATTATCTTCTTCTTTTGTGGCTTTTTTAAATTCCTTCATGCCTTTGCCAAGGCCTTTCATTAATTCGGGAATTTTACGACCTCCAAAAAGTAGAAGCACAATAATTAAAATGATAATTATTTCCTGTGGCCCGATAAATCCTGCAATTACAAATAAATTCATGACGTAAAGTTAAAATTGTTTGATGCAAAAATAGAATTTTTTTAGTTAAAAAGTTCCATTTATCATTTTTATTATATCATTTGCATTGGCATAAAGCACCAAAGCAAGCAGGAGTACCATTCCGGCAATTTGTGCATACTCCATGAATTTCTCCCCTGGTTTTTTCCCGGTAACCAATTCAAACATCAGGAACATCACGTGGCCGCCGTCGAGTGCGGGGATCGGCAGTAGATTCATAATCGCAAGAATGATGGAGATAAATGCCGTCATATTCCAGAACGAGAACCAATCCCACCTGGAAGGAAATATGTTTCCGATGGTGGCAAATCCACCGAGCGATTCGTATGCTTTTGTTTCGGGCCGGAAGAAGAGCTTGAATTGTTTCAGGTAATCCTGGGTGGTTTGTACGCCGCGTTGTATCCCGGCCGGTATGGATTCAAGCAGTCCGTAGTTGGTCGTTTTTAATTCGAAATCCTGGCTTGCCAGCAGGTTGTAATTTATTCCAATCATTCCCTCTTCCTCCAGCTCAAGGGGCACTTCCATTGGTTGGCCGTCGCGCACAACATTCAGCACAATGGAGTTTTCGGTCCTGTTCTTCATTGCATTGTCCCATTCGTCAAAATAGGTGAATTCCTCTCCGTTAAGCCCTGTTATTTTATCGCCGGCTTCCAAACCTGCAGCTTCACCGGGCGAATCTTTTATTACATTCTCAACGGTTAAATCGAACGGGATGCGGGGCGACATCACCGCAGATTTGCTTTTCAGCAACTTGGAAAGTTCGCTGTCGGTGATTGGAATGTCCATCTTTTGGCCGTCCCTTTCCACTTGTATGCTGCTGGCGTTGTCGAGCACAATGGAAGGAATAATTTTGTTGAAATTTTCGATTTCTTTGTTGTCAACCGTCAATATTTTATCGCCAGTTTGCAATCCAATTTCTTCGCCCACTTCATTCACTACAATTCCGTATTTTACATTTTCGGTGGGAAGGTATTCCTCGCCCCAGGCATACAGCACTCCAATGTAAATAACCATGGCAAAAAGGAAGTTCATGAGTACACCGCCAAGCATAATCAGTAAACGCTGCCAGGCGGGTTTGGCCCTGAATTCCCAGGATTTTGCCGGCAAACTCATTGCCTCTTTGTCCATCGATTCATCGATCATCCCTGAAATTTTGACATAGCCTCCCAGGGGAAGCCAGCCAACACCATATTCTGTATCGCCTTTTTTTACTTTAAAAAGCGAGAACCATGGATCGAAAAACAGATAAAATTTTTCCACACGGGTTTTGAACAGGCGTGCAAACATAAAGTGTCCAAACTCGTGCAGTACTACTAAAATCGACAGACTGAGCAAAAGCTGTGCTGTCTTTATTAAAATTGTCTCCATTCAATTCTTCTTTCTTAATTTTTGTTCTCAGTTAACAACTGTGTCACTCTTCTTGTTTCGTCATTCGTTTGAATTAAATCATCCAACGACGGGTTTTTTATAAAACTTACTTTTTCCATGGTTTTTTCAATAATCCCAGGCATTGCTGAAAATTTAATTTTTCTGTTGAGAAAAGCCTGAACCACCACTTCATTTGCAGCATTTAGCATACACGGGGTATTTCCTCCGGCATCTAACGCTTCGTAAGCGAGTGCAAGATTACGAAAAATTTTTGTATTTGGCTGTTCAAAATCGAGGGTGGGGTAATCGGTAAAACTGAAGCGGTTAAAATTATTTTTAATGCGGTAGGGGAATCCCAGTGCATACTGAATGGGCAGCCGCATATCCGGAAGTCCAAGCTGTGCTTTTATCGATCCGTCTTCAAACTGTACCATCGAGTGGATGATGGATTGCGGGTGAACGACGATTTCTATTTTTGAAGACGGAAGTCCAAACAGCCAGTGTGCCTCAATAGCCTCGAACCCTTTGTTGATGAGGGTGGCTGAATCGATGGTAATTTTTGCGCCCATATCCCAGTTGGGGTGTTCCAGCGCATGGTCAACGGTTACTTCCTCCAGCTCATCCGCTGTTTTTCCCCTGAATGGGCCACCTGAGCAGGTGAGGATTAATTTTTCGATCGGATTGGTAAACTCACCCACGAGGCATTGAAAAATAGCCGAATGTTCCGAATCAACCGGTAAAATATCCACCTGGTTTTGTTTTGCCATCCGGGTGATAATTTCGCCGGCCACTACCAGGGTTTCTTTGTTTGCCAGTGCAATATTTTTTCCGGCTTTAACCGCATGATAGGTAGGCGAAAGTCCTGAATAGCCAACCATGGCAGTAAGTACCAGGTCAATGGTTTCCATTTGTACTACCTGGTCCAGCGCATCCATTCCTGCAAAAACTTTTACGGGTTCCGATGCCAATGCCTCTGCAACCATTTTGTATTTTTTTTCATTGGCAATAACAATGGCATTGGGTTGGTATTTTCTGACCTGCTGAATCAACAAATCTACATTGTTGTTGGCCGTTAATACCTCAACCTGGAACAATTCAGGATTTTGGTCAACAACTTCAAGCGATTGTGTGCCTATTGAACCAGTTGAACCGAGTATGGCAATTCTTTTTTTCATAAAATTCAGAAGTCAATATATTCTACCGGATCGAGGGGGCTTCCGTCATGCCACAGTTCGAAGTGAAGGTGGGGGCCGGTTGACAGTTCGCCGGTATTCCCGATAATGGCAATGGCTTCGCCTGCCCTCACCCTGTCCCCATTGGATTTCAATAATTCAGAATTATGCTTATATACTGAAATGATGTTCGAATCGTGTTGTATGTAAATAACATACCCGGTTTCCAGTGTCCATCCCGAGAATACGACGGTGCCGTCGAGTACCGCAGATATCCGGGCATTGGGTTCGCTCACCAAATCAACACCATAATGGTCGGATGTTGCATCAAAATTATTGGAAACCACCCCTTTTACAGGCACAAAAAAATGGATTTGGCTCAGGTTTAACCTGCGGTCTCCGGTATTTTCAATCGAAAGGCTGGTTCGCTCGGCCAGCAACTTATCCTGAAAAATGGAGTCGTGATTATAACTGGGTAATTCCACTTCGCTGGGTTCAATCATAGTGTCCACATCCAGGTTGTCTTCAGGCACTTCGCCCGAAACAATGGCCTGAATTCCCCTCAAAAAATCATCGCGTTTATCCAATTCGTTTTCGAGGGAATCGACCTTAAGTGCAGTAAGTATCAGCATCTGCCGGTATTCTGCTTTCGGGTAACCGGGAATGTATTCGCGCAACCCCGTGGTGGCAATGAGTAATATTACAAGTACCACAATAATTGCAGATAACAAACTGGTAACCGAAAACACTTTCAGCCGGGTTAGTTTCATGCTCCAAACCGACTGGAAAGTTGTGTCATTATAAATGATTAAACGGTATCTGTCGCTTAACTTTTTTAGTAATTTCTTTTTTATTCTCACCCTGCAATTTTTTTGCAGCTACAAATTTAGAAAGAATTGAGAAACAACTGGGGAGTTTAGGCTTTTTTAACCAACATGCTTCTCAAACACGTCATAAATCACCGAGCTATGAAATCGGAAATATTATCTTTGTGGTTTTAAATTTATATATAAATAACATGAGAAGATTGGGTTTTTTGTTGCTTTTAACTGTGTTGGTTTTTGGAAGAGCAGCAGCTGACGAGGGAATGTGGCTTCCCGCACTGGTTCAAAAGTTAAACATTTCAGAAATGAAAGAAATGGGCTTCCAGTTGGACGCTGACGATATTTACAGCATTAATAATGCCAGTTTGAAAGATGCAGTGGTAGCCCTCGACAGGGGATCGTGCACCGCTGAACTCATATCGGAAGACGGGCTTTTACTCACCAACCATCATTGTGGTTACGATGAAATACAAAGCCATTCAAGTGTGGATGATGATTTTCTGCAGGACGGGTTTTGGGCCATGACCCATGAAGAAGAACTGCCTAATCCCGGGAAATCTGTTTCTTTTCTTGTGGAAATTGAGGATGTTACAGACAAGGTGCTTGATGAAGTAACCGGCGATATGGATGAAGACGAACGGAATAAAACAATCAGGGAGACCACCAGGGAACTGGAAGAGGAAGCCAAAGGCGACACGCATTATGAAACCTATGTGCGCAGCTTTTTCAATTCAAACCAATACCATCTTTTTACGGTGGAGACTTTCAACGATGTTCGCCTCGTGGGGGCGCCACCCCAGGCATTGGGGAAATTTGGCGGCGACACCGACAACTGGATGTGGCCCCGCCATACCAACGACTTTGCAATGTTCCGTGTTTACTCCGGACCCGACGGGAAACCTGCTTCTTTTTCAGAAGAGAATATTCCCTACCAGCCCAGGCATTTTCTCCCCATTTCATTAAAAGGGGTAAAAGAAGGCGATTTTGCCATGGTTTTGGGCTATCCGGGAGTTACCAACCGATATAAAACTTCGCATGGCGTACAATATACCATGGACGTTACCAACCCGGTTAGGGTAGAGGTCCGCGAAGAAAAACTGGATATTATCGATGATTACATGGGAACCAGCCAGAAAGCACGTATCCAGTATGCTTCAAAATATGCGCAAAGTTCCAATTACTATAAATACAGCATTGGCCAGAACAACGGGCTCGATAACCTGGAGGTTATTGATAAAAAGAAAGATCTGGAAGATGAATTTATGCAATGGGTGAACGCTGACAATGAAAGGAAGAAAAAATACGGGAATGCCCTGGATTATATTGAAGAATCGTACCGTAATGTGGAAGCCCGGAAAGCACAGGAATATATGTCGGAAGCATTAATCCGCGGGCCCGAAATTTTTATGTTCGCCTACCGTTTTCTGCCCCTTTACCGGCTATTAAGCGACGGAGAAGTAAAACCCGAGTTTATGGAGATGATGAAAAACAGGGTTACTCATGGTACCAACGAACATTTTAAAGATTACCATGCCGAAACCGACCAGAAAGTGGCAGCGGCCCTTTTGAAATTGTATGCTGAAAATATCGATACCGAGTACCATCCTGATTTCTTTTCTGAATTGGATAAATGGAGGTACAAGGGCGATTTTGAAAAATACACCGAAAAAATGTTTAAAAAATCGGTGTTCGATGACCAGGAAGAGTTGTCAGATTTTCTGGAAGATCCCAAGTTGCGGCACCTTGAAAAAGATATGGCCTTTCAGGCTGCCCGTGATATTTTTGAAAAATTCAGGGAGCTGAACGAACTGGCGGGGGAATACGATGATAAGCTGGAAAAGGGAAACCGGTTGTTTGTGGAAGGATTGATGGAAATGCAAAAGGACAAAAATTTTTATCCCGATGCCAATTCCACTATGCGGCTTACTTACGGGAAAGTGCTCAACTATGAACCACGCGACGGGGTAATTTACAAGTACTACACTACTGCCGACGGTTACCTGGAGAAAGAAATTCCGGGCGACGATGAATTTCATGTGCCGGAGCGTATGAAAGAGTTGCTTGAAGCGAAAGATTTTGGCCGGTATGCCAGCGAAGAAGGTGAATTACATGCCTGCTTTATTTCCAATAATGACATTACCGGCGGAAACTCGGGCAGTCCGGTTATCAATGCCAACGGTGAACTGATTGGCATAGCCTTCGATGGCAACTGGGAAGCCATGAGCGGCGATATTGCCTTCGAGCCCGAACTGCAGCGATCCATCAATGTCGATATCCGGTTTGTGTTGTGGGTAATTGATAAATACGCCGGCGCCCACCACCTCATCGACGAAATGGAAATTGTGGAGTAAGGAATTGCAACGTGACTGCCCAAGCCAGACCAACGTCACTGGCAGATCGGAAAAAAAGAGAAACAAAATGAATGATATAAATCCCGTCAAATTTTTGGCGGGGTTTTTTGTGGGTTTATGGAATGTTTATTCCATTTTTGCAGGATAACAAAAAACATATGGACAGACCCAAAATAACCATTTATACCGATGGCGCCGCCCGCGGCAACCCGGGGCCGGGAGGCTACGGGGTGGTGCTCCTTTCGGGGCGGCACCGCAAAGAACTCTCCGAAGGTTTCCGCCTCACTACCAATAACCGCATGGAACTGCTGGCCGTGATTGTAGCCCTCGAAACATTAAAAATACCGGGAAGCGAAGTCACTGTTTACACCGACTCGAAATACGTGGCCGATGCCGTAGGAAAAGGCTGGGTGTTCAACTGGGTGAAAAAAAGGTTTAAAAACAAAAAGAATCCCGATCTCTGGATGCGCTTCCTCGAAGTTTTCAAAAAGCACCACGTGAAATTTGTTTGGGTAAAAGGACACGCCAACGACCCCCTGAACGAGCGCTGCGATCAACTGGCCGTGGAGGCTTCAATGGGAGCGGAGTTGAAGGAGGATAAGGGGTATAAACCAAACGGCCCGGAAACTTA
>CAYRBS010000052.1:0-13009 GCA_964422335.1 uncultured Mariniphaga sp.
CAGCATTGTAAGAGGGTCTTGAACTAAATAGTTAATTTATGGTAAAAATAGCGCAGGCGTTGCTTTATTTCGCCTGGTTGAATGTGTATGTGGTTAACGCCCAGGTCCAAACAGTTTCCGGTGTGGTAACCGCTACAGAAACAGATGATCCCATTGCCGGGGTTTCGGTGGTAGCGAAAGGAACCACCACAGGCACCGTAACAAACCACGAAGGTTTTTACCAGCTCGATCTCCCTGAAAATGTACAAACCCTGGTTTTTTCTTTTATGGGGATGAAAACAGTGGAAATGCCCGTTGAAAGTTCAACCGTAAATGCAGTGCTTGAGCCTGATTTTGTGGGCGTCGATGAAGTGGTTGTGGTTGCGTACGGAGATATGCTAAAAGAACATTTCACCGGCTCGGTAAGCACAATTCACTCCAGTCAGCTGGAACGGTTTCAAACAGCAGACTTTTCCAAAACGCTCCAGGGCTTATCGGCCGGGGTGCTTACCTCCAGCGGAAGCGGACAGCCCGGGGAGGGAGCGGAAATCCGCATTCGTGGGTTAAACACATTTGGTAACGCAAGTCCCCTCATAGTGCTCGATGGATTTCAATTTGACGGCAACCTGAGTGCTGTTCCCATTCACGAGATAGAATCATTAACCGTCTTGAAAGATGCATCGGCCACTGCTCTTTACGGCTCACGGGCTGCCAATGGGGTAATAATAATTTCCACAAAAAAAGGAGTGCCGGGAACTTCCGAAATTCAACTCCAGGTCAGGTATGGAATTTCAGACAGGGGTGTTCCCGATTACGACAGGGTTTCAGTGCCTGATTATTATGAATTGCAATGGGAAGGCATCCGGAATTCGCTGGTGGAGGGAGGTCTTTCCACCGAAGAAGCAAATGAACAGGCCCGTCAGGAGTTAATTCCTGCATTGGGTGGGTACAATGCATACAACGTGCCCGACAGTGAGGTGGTTGGACCCGGCGGGGAAATTAATCCCGATGCCCGCCTTTTGTGGTCCGATAACTGGCAGGACGAAATGTTTGTTACCGGGAAACGCCGGGAGGTAACACTCAGCGCCCGTGGCGGATCAGAAAAAACGGATTATTATCTTTCGGGGGCGGTGCTCGACGACGGCGGCATAATTAAAGCCTCTAACCTGAAAAGGTATGCTGTGAGGGCCAATGTGAACACGCAGTTGAACCAGTGGATAGATGCCGGTGTAAACCTTTCAGGTTCGCTTTCCGAACAAAACTACCCGGTATCTTCCGGAACATCGTACCTGAATCCTTTTATGTTTACAGGCACAATTGCGCCGGTTTACCCGGTTTATTTATACGACCAAAACGGTGAATTGCAAACCGATGCCGAAGGGAACAAATTGTTCGATTATGGTACCGGCTTTGGCCGGTCAAGGGCTTATGGTTCCAATTTGAACCCGTTGGGCACGACCGAACTGGACGAACGGCTTTACAAAAAAGATGTTTTTACCCTTCGTTCGTTTATGAATTTTGAAATTACAGAAGGGCTCTCATTTAAAACATCGGTAAGCGCCGACCATTTTACATTTTCCGGTCTCACCCACCAAAATATGAAATTCGGGGACGGACAGAATTTTAACGGGCGTACTACCCGCGAAACAAACCGTACTTTTTCATACACGGCCAACCAGATGTTGAGTTTTAAAAATGAGTACGACGAACATGCAGTACAGGCATTGGCAGGCCACGAAAATTACAATTATAAATTTAATACACTTTCGGCCACGCGGTCGGGTTTCCCGTTTCCCGGGCTCACAGAACTCGATGGTGCCGCTATTGGGGAGGGCTCCGGCTCGTTTGAGGACAATTACCGCCTGGAGAGTTTTCTGGCGAAAATAGATTATGCATTTAAGGGGCGGTATTTTGCGAATTTGAATTTCCGTACCGACGGCAACTCGCGGTTTGCCAAACAGGTGCGCTGGGGAAATTACTGGGGCGCCGGCGTGGCGTGGATGATTTCACGTGAACCATTTCTGAACAATCCCGCCTGGTTAAATACATTGCGGGTTAAAGCCAGTTACGGCGAACAGGGAAACGATAAAATAGGTTCGTATTATGGCTACCAGGGACTTTTTGAAACCGGCGTAAACAACATTGATTTTCCCGGTTCGCTGGCCAGCCGGCTTTCCACGCCAGGCCTCACCTGGGAATCGTTGAACTCCGCGAGCCTGGGTGCCGAGGTGAAATTTCTTGACCGGTATGCTGTGAGTTTTGAATACTATCTGCGCAATAACAACGATTTGCTGTTTGAACAACCACTGCCTCCTTCCACCGGGTTTTCCTCCATCGATGCCAACATAGCCCGGTTGTCAAATGCCGGGTTCGATCTGGAAATGAGTGGTTTGCTGTTAGAAACACAACAGCTAACCTGGAACCTCGATGTGAAACTGGGGCATTTCAGAAATAAAATAAAGAAATTGCCCCAGGAATATATTATCAGCGGAGACAAACGGTGGGAAACAGGCAGGTCTGTTTATGATTTCTGGGTGGAAAAGTTTGCCGGAGTGGATACCGAAACGGGAAAATCACAATGGTATTTCAACGTAACTGAAACAGATGAAGATGGAAATGTGGTTTACGATGATGACGGGAGTCCGCTGTTAACCGGCGAAATGGAAGTTACCGATTCTTATTCGGAGGCCGACAGGTACTATGCAGGCTCTTCCATTCCCGATCTTTTTGGCGGGATCAACAACGTTTTTACATTTTATGGTTTTGATCTGTCGGTGCTGCTGAACATGGGCATTGGCGGAAAAGTAATGGATCGACCTTATCAGTGGCTGATGCACTCAGGCCAGTACGGTTACGATTTTCACCGTGATATTCTGGACCGGTGGACTCCGGATAACCGGGAAACCGATATTCCCGCCGTGGATGGCGACCAGTTAACCAACAGGCGCTCTTCCCGTTTTCTTGCCGACGGAAGTTACCTCGATATCCGGAATGTTTCGCTGGGGTACGAGGTTCCCAAAACGCTCGTTTCCCGGTTGAAACTTGCCGGCGCCCGGTTGCACCTTACGGCCGATAACCTGGCCTTGTTTTCTGCCCGCAAAGGCCTCGATCCCCGGCAGTCCCTTGCCGGGAACCCTGGCAGAAATTACATTCCGCTGCGTACATTGTCGGCTGGTTTCGATGTTCAATTTTAATCCGGAAAAGAATGGAAAAGATGAGGTATTATATTTTTATTTTAACCCTTTTTGCCGCTTCATGTTCAACCGATTACCTGGAAACGGCACCGACCAACCAGGTTGCTGACGAGGTGATTTTTCAAACTACAGATGGTGCTCAGACCGTTATTGATGGCGTGTTGCGTGACATGAGAAATCAGCATGGCGGGGAAAACCAGCACGATCAGTTTGGGGTGAAGGCCATCGACCTGGCGGTTGACCTGATGGGGGAAGATATTGTGGTAGAGCAATTTCATTGGTTTGGTACCGATTACCGTTTCGAAAACCGCCTGGCATCCGATCAGCGACCACTTTATGTATGGACCCTTTTTTACCGTATCATTTATAATATGAACGGGGTCATCAACCACATAGACGAGGCTTCTTCTGAAAAAGAGGGAATGCGGGAAAACCTGAAAGCGCAGGCATTAACATTGCGTGCTTATGCCTATTTTCAGCTCGTTCAGCTTTTTCAGCATACTTATGCAGGACACGAAAATGATCCCGGTGTGCCGGTTTATACCGAAGCCACTATGGAAGGACAGCCCCGGAACAGTGTTGCAGAGGTTTACGGATTGATTACCTCCGATTTGGAAAAGGCAGTTCAGCTTTTTGAAGAAAGCAACCTGCCGAAAAGGCATATTTCTGATCCTACCCTGAATGTTGCCAAAGGGCTTTGGGCAAGGGCGGCACTGGTTATGGAAGACTGGGAAACGGCTGCTGAGATGGCCGAAGGTGCTCGCCAGGGATACAGCATAATGTCGGCGGAACAATACAGCGCCGGCTTCGATAATTATACCCTTCAGAATTGGATGTGGGGCCTGGAGGTGAACAGCGAACAATCAACCAATTATGCCTCGTGGTTTTCGCACATGGACTGGACCATTGGCGGTTACTGCGGATACGGGTTCAGCCCCAAATCGTTTAGTCTGAAACTATTTCAACAGATGGACGATGACGATGTACGCAAAAAACTGGTGGATGATGCTTTTATTGAGGATGGCCGGTTGGTTCCCCATAAATTTGCAGCAGGTGGCGGAAAAGAATTTAACGCCGATTTGGTGATGATGCGCCCTGAGGAGATGTTGCTTATTGAAGCAGAAGCAAAAGTACGGCTGGACGAAGATGCTGAAGCGCGCGATTTGCTGAAACAATTGCGTGAACAGCGGTTTGAAGGCGCTGTGTCTGTTTCTTCTTCCGGCAACCAATTGCTGGAAGATATTTTACTGGAAAGAAGAATCGAACTATGGGGCGAAGGTTTTGCCGGTTTCGATATCAAACGGTTGAAGCGCGGCATCGACCGGAGTAACAGCAATCATAACCCGGTGGTGGCACGTACAATGACGCTTCCCCCGGAATCCGACAGGTTTGTTTACCAAATTCCCCAGGAGGAGGTGGATGCCAATAAAAACATCGGGGATGCCGATCAAAACCCCTGACAGACGATGCGGTTTTTTTATTTGGCTACTCTTCGTCCTGCCACTTTTTTTTCAGTTCCTCTATCTCCTGCCGGTGCTTTTCCATCAACTGTTCCCACTCTTCCAGGTGATCTTCGTTTTTAAATCCAGGGAAACTTTGGTTCTCATCCTGGAAACGGTCAAAATGCCTGTTCAGCCTTTTTTCGAAATCCTCGAAGAATTCGCGATCGAAGCCTGGTGGAAGTTCTTCTGAGGAATCAAAACCAAAATCGAAAAAAAGTGAATCGAACTGAAATGGAAATTCACCCGAATACAACGAATCGGGAAAGGACGGGCGATTGTCCTGGTCAAAACCTTTCTCTCCAAATGGTGAAAACTTAAATCCGAATGAAAACGGTTGATTTGGCAACGAGGGGTTTCCAAAAACCGAATCATTCCAGAATTCCTTCATAAAACGCTCAATTCCCGGAAAATCCCATTGGGAAGACGAACCGTCGTCCGGAAAACCAAAATGAAAAGTGGTATCCATGTTCCACTTTTGGATGGAAGTGGAATCGTACCCAATCAGGTTTCCCTGTTCGTCATACTTTTTGTTGATAATAATGTGCTCGTCTGGTTCTTTTTGCTCTTCCTGCTGCTGTGCTTTTACCCCCCATACAGCAACAGAAAAAAGCAATGCGGTAATCACTAATTTCTTCATGGCTGTACTTTTTTACCAAAATTATAAAATTGTTGTTGAAACAAATTTAAATAAAACTAAAAAAGGGTTAAGAGGTTTAATCAAAAATGTGCTCATCCGTTGAAGGGCCGCATTCGCAGTCTTCGTGAAGCCCTTTTTCGTATTGCTGAAGGGCGCGAAGGCTCATGCCCATGTTGGAGAAACCACCGTCGTTAAACAGGTTTTGCATGGTTACTTTGCGGGTGAGGTCCGAGAACATGGTAATGCAATAATCGGCACATTCGTCGGCTGTTGCATTGCCCAGGGGCGACATACGTTCGGCAAAGTCGAGCAGGCGGTCGAATCCTTTCACCCCGCTTCCGGCAGTGGTAAGGGTGGGCGACTGCGAAATGGTGTTGATCCGCACCCGGCGTTCGCGGCCATAAATGTACCCGAAGCTTCGGGCAATGGATTCCAGCAGGGCTTTGGCATCGGCCATGTCGTTGTATCCGTAAAAAGTTCGTTGGGCAGCCACATACGAAAGTGCCACTACCGAGCCCCATTCGTTAATGGCATCGAGTTTTCTGGCCGTTTGAAGTACTTTGTGGAACGACACCGCCGAAATATCGAGTGTCTTGTTCAGGTAGTTGTAATCCAAATCACTGTAATGTCGCTCTTTTCTTACATTGGGCGACATACCGATGGAGTGGAGCACGAAGTCGATTTTCCCGCCCAGTGCATCCATCGATTGTATAAATAGGTTATTTAAATCTTCCACGTTTGTTGCATCGGCAGGAATGGCAACGGTGTTCAGCTTTTCTGCCAGTTTCCGGGTTTCACCCATCCGCATGGCAACTGCCGTATTTGTCAGTGTTAGTGTAGCTCCCTCTTCATGGGCGCGTTCTGCCACTTTCCAGGCAATGGATTCGGGGTTTAACGCTCCAAATACAATCCCTTTTTTTCCTTGAAGTAAATTGAAACTCATGGTATTTATTTATGAAATTTTGCGGTGCAAAGTTAATTGAGTTTAAATAAAATTAAAAAGTAACGGTCTTTTTCCATAAAGAAGGCCCTATTCTTAACCAACTTGTTCAAATATTGTTCGTTTTTGTTCTAAAAATTCAATGTTATTTTTCATTAAACTCATTCCGTGTAAGTTTGGTGTTTTTAAAAATCCCTTTATATTTGTCGCAAACAAAATCGGTAAAGGAAATGAATTCTGTTATTCTGCATACTTCACAAAAAGCCCAGGCTGTTCCGGCCAATGGGTGTGAATTCATTTTACCGTCGGTTTCCATGTTTATGCGCTAGCCTTCTCTCAGTGGTTTCCATTGATTGAGGGCATACAGGTTTTAGCGTTCGACAAATCAAAGTTTTATTTTTTTATTGCAATCACATGCCGGATAAGATTATTCGATTAGGTGGCAGCCATGCAGGCAATTCCGCAGCCATTAAAAATTTGGTTACATTTTTAAACAGGCACAAGGGGCGAAACTTTATTGTTTCCTCTGCCGTCCCTGAAGTATTAAATTCCATACGAGGCGCATTGGATGAAGCGTTTAACACCGATTCAGTATCGGTTTCCTCCAGTCTGTTGGATGCCTTTATTAAGGCAACTGGCAGGGAGCCCACTGCTTCGTATGCTGCGCTGGTGGACCAGGTAACGGGGATACTCAGGGGAATCGGGCTTATTGGCGATTATTCTGTGGCCCTGAAAGATCAGTTGCTGAGTTTCAGCGAAAAACTGACCGTGGAAATTTTGAAGGTTCAGTTGGAAAAATGGGATGTAAAAGCAGAGATTATATGGCCCGAACATATAAATTTGCTGGTTACTCCTGATTTTGGGAATGCCACTTTCCTGTCGGTTAATAAAGAAAAACTGACCGGATTGAGCGGAAGGTTTTTTCTGTTGCCAGGTTCGTACGGGATTACCGAAAACGGGAAAATTGCCCGTGCCGGGAAAACCGCTGCCGATTATACCGCTGCATTTTTAACCAGGGAAATGAATGTGCCAAAACTGGAACTTTGGGGGCTCGAACACGATTTTCAGCGGGCAGATCCCGCCATTGTGCCCCATTCGCCGCGCATAGAACGGCTCACTTATTCCGAAGCAAGCGAACTGGCCTATTTCGACCACTATTCCTTTCACCCGCGTACCGTGGAGCCCCTGGAGGTTGAACACATCCCAATTTATGTTGTTAATACAGAATCGGGCGATGGAAAGGCCGACACGGTAATCAATACAGAAACTTTTGTGGAAAAACAGATTGTAAAAAGCGTGGCTTGCACCGACGATATTTCCCTGTTGCGGCTTAACGGGCCGGGGGTAGGCCTCAAGCCGGGTATCCTGGCCAAGGTAACGGCGCAACTAAACCAGGCAGGTATCAATATCAAGTCGGTTATTACTTCCCAGATTTCCATTAATCTGATTCTGGAAAGAAAAACCGGGCCCCGCGCCCTGGAGTTGATCCGCCAACTGGGTTTCTCGTCCGTTCAGGAGATTACCGTTATTGACGATGTGTCGCTTTTGGGAGTTGTGGGCCACGGAATGCAACAGAGTTACGGAGTTTCTGCCAAAATTTTCGGGGCAGTGGCTCAAAACAAAATCAATGTGGTACTAAGCGGCTCAGGAACTTCCGACCTGGTTAGTTATCTGGTAGTGAAAACAGCCGATAAAGAAAAAAGCGTACGTGAAATTTACAAAGCATTCTTTAACTATTAAAAATAACAATTATGACTTCAAAAAATTTAAAATTTGAAACCCTGCAACTTCATGCAGGACACGAACCCGACCCAACCACCCATTCGCGGGCGGTCCCCATTTACCAGACTTCTTCCTATGTTTTCGACGATGCGGAACATGCCGCCAACCTTTTTGCGTTGAAGGAGTTTGGAAATATCTATTCCCGTATTATGAACCCAACATCCGATGCGTTTGAGCAGCGTGTGGCAGCCCTGCATGGTGGCGCAGCCGGACTGGCAGTGGCATCGGGCCATGCCGCGCAGTTTTTAACATTCAACACCCTGCTCGATGCCGGCGATAATTTTGTTACTTCGCCCTATTTGTATGGCGGATCACACAATCAGTTCAGGGTTTCATTTAAGCGACTGGGAATTGATGCGCGTTTTGCAGAGGATTTAACGGTTGAAGCGTTTGAGAAATTAATTGATGATAAAACAAAAGCCCTGTTTTTCGAAACCATTGGAAACCCCGGTTATGTGGTTCCCGATTTTGAAGCATTGGGCGCGCTCGCAAAAAAATACGATA
Source organism: uncultured Mariniphaga sp. (assembly GCA_964422335.1). Classification (GTDB taxonomy): domain Bacteria; phylum Bacteroidota; class Bacteroidia; order Bacteroidales; family Prolixibacteraceae; genus CAYRBS01. The sequence continues at coordinate 8,539 of CAYRBS010000052.1, forward strand.
TCCCGCTGGTGGTTGACAATACTTTTGCTGGCGGGGGCTACCTTTTCCGGCCAATTGAGTATGGCGCCAATATAGTGGTGGAATCGGCCACCAAATGGATTGGAGGCCACGGCACCAGCATTGGCGGGGTAATTGTGGATGCAGGGAATTATAACTGGGGAAACGGTAAGTTCCCGGGGTTCACCGAACCTTCGGAAAGTTATCACGGATTGAAATTCTGGGATGTGTTTAACTTCGACAGCCCGCTCGGAAACATCGGGTTTATTATAAAAGCACGCGTGGAAGGCCTGCGCGATTTTGGCCCGGCCATCAGCCCGTTCAACTCATTTTTGCTTATGCAGGGACTCGAAACTCTGTCTTTAAGAATGGAACGCCATGTGGAAAATACACAGGCCCTGGCGCACTGGCTGGAAAAGCATCCGAAGGTGAAAAGTGTAAATTACCCGGGTCTCGAAAGCAGTCCTTCTTATAAAAATGCCCAAAAATACCTGACAAAAGGAGCCGGGGGAGTGCTGTCGTTTACCGTAAAAGGCGATAAAGAAGATGCCAACAAGGTGGTAAACAATCTCGAACTGGTGAGTCACCTGGCCAATGTAGGCGACGCAAAAACGCTCATTATTCAGCCAGCCGTTACAACCCACCAGCAACTCCCGGAAGAGGCGCAGATTGCTGCAGGTGTTGAACCGGCGCAGCTTCGCGTTAGTGTTGGGCTGGAGCATATCGACGATATTATTGCCGACTTTGAACAAGCCCTGGCAAAAATTGGTTAATCAAAGACAATGAAACCTTGAAGGTCTTAAAAGATCTTCAAGGTTTTGAACAAAAAATTTAATACTGAATAGAAATGCCAGTAAATGTTCCCGATAAATTGCCCGCTATAAAAGATCTCCTGCAGGAGAATATCTTTGTAATGGACGAATCGCGCGCTGAGCATCAGGATATCAGGCCGTTGAAAATTATTATCCTGAACCTGATGCCGCTGAAGGTGACAACCGAAACCGATTTGTTACGTTTGTTATCCAATTCTCCGCTGCAGATAGAGATTGACTTTATGAAAATGAAGGGATATACGCCCAAAAATACTCCGTCAGAACACATGGAGATGTTTTACCGGAATTTCGACGAGCTGAACGACAAAAAGTACGATGGAATGATTATCACGGGGGCGCCGGTGGAGTTATTGCCCTTCGAAGAGGTGGACTACTGGGATGAAATGAAAGAAATTCTCGACTGGGCAAAACATCATGTATATTCCACGCTCTTTATCTGCTGGGGGGCGCAGGCCGGGCTGTATCATTATTATGGCATTCCCAAATACCCGCTGCCGAAAAAAATGTTCGGGGTATTTGAGCACACCCATGTTAATTCACACCTTCCCATCCTGAGGGGGTTTGATGATGTATTTTTTATGCCTCACTCGCGCCACACAGAAATCAGGGCTGAAGACATTAAAAAGGTGAAAGGACTGAAAATTATTGCCCAGTCGGAAGAGGCTGGAGTGGCTATCGTGAAAGCCAACAGTGGCAGGCAATTATTTGTAACCGGCCATTCGGAATACTCGCGGCATACGCTCGACAAGGAGTATAAACGCGACAAAGCGAAAAAACTGCCCATCGATATTCCTGTAAATTATTATCCGGGCGATAATCCTGCCCAAAAACCTTGTATGCGATGGGGGTCGGCAGCCAACCTGTTGTTTGCCAATTGGTTGAACTACTACGTGTACCAGGAAACTCCTTATAATCTGGAGGAAATTAGCTGATTTTTGTTTTACATTCCCGCGCAAAACTGTAATTTTGAAAAAAAACGAAAAATCAAAAAGATGAAAAAAATTGCAGTTGTATTGGCAGGAAATGGAGTTTACGACGGATCTGAAATTTATGAAGCCACCCTCACGTTACTGGCTATTGTCAGGAATGGGGCACAATATCAGTGTTTTGCGCCCGATGTTAACCAGGCGCATGTGGTGAACCATCTGACGGGTGAAGAAATGCCTGGTATCCGTAATGTAATGGTTGAAGCAGCGCGTCTTGCCCGTGGAAATGTTAAATCGCTGGCAGAATACAATGCGGCAGATTTTGACGCGATTATTTTTCCGGGCGGCTTTGGAGCGGCTAAAAACCTTTGCACATTTGCATTTGATGGCGAAGATTGTGTGGTGATCCCGGAAGCAGAAAAAGCGATACGCGATACGGTGGTGGCCGAAAAACCAATTGGCGCATTATGTATTTCCCCTGTATTAATTACTAAAGTGTTAGGCGATGTTGAAGTGACCATCGGGCAGCAGGAAGGTCCGGCCCATGCTATTGAAACTTTTGGCGGAGCTCATGTAAAAACCACGCATGGAGAAATTGTGACCGACGAAAAATACAAAGTGGTTACCGCACCCTGTTATATGTTGGATGCCACCATCGACCAGATTGCCGATGAAGCGGAAAAAGTAGTGAAAAAAGTACTTGAGTTAATGTAAAAACGGATAGGTGTGATCCCAATCCCATATATCGACATTCACACTCACCAGGCCCCGGCCCGAAAAGATACGGTCCGGGTGAATAATATTAATCCGGGCGATCCAATTCCGGCTTTTACCGGGAAAAATTTTTATTCAGTGGGGTTGCATCCCTGGTATATCAAATCGAAGAAAAAAGACAACGAATCCATGCAAATGATGGAGGATGCACTGGAATTCGATCATGTTATTTTTGTGGGCGAATGCGGCCTCGATAAACGCAGTGAAACCGATTTTGACGAACAATTGCGGGCTTTTAAAGCACAGGCATTTATGGCTGAAGAATACCGGAAACCGTTGATTATTCATTGTGTGAAAGCCTGGAACGAGATCATGGAACTTTATAATAAAAATAAGCCCACGGTTCCCTGGATTTTTCATGGCTACAATAACAGCCCTGAATTTTCAAAACAGTTTTCTGCAAAACAGTTTTTGTTTTCATTTGGTGAGGCACTTTTTAAGAAGAATTCCAAAGCCATTGAATCGTTCCGGATGCTGCCCCTGGAACAGATTTTTTTTGAAACCGATGAATTTGACGGGCCTGTGAGTGAAATATACGCACGGGGAGCAGAGCTGAAAAACATTCCGGTGGAGGTATTAAAAGAAGCAATTTGGGAAAACTTTAACCGAATTGAAAATGTCAGTTTTAATGTTTAACCCCGTAAATTTAATTCCCAATGTCCTGGCTTGAACGTACCGAATTGCTCACGGGGTCCGAAAACCTGGCGCGATTGAAAGAAGCGAACATACTTGTAGTTGGACTGGGTGGTGTGGGCGCCTATGCTGCCGAAATGATTTGCCGGGCGGGGGTGGGAAAAATGACGCTTGCCGACAGCGACGTAGTAGAGCCTTCAAACCGCAACCGGCAATTGCCGGCCCTTGTAAGTACCACCGGGCAATCGAAAACCGAGGTGTTGTCCCGCCGGTTTCGCGATATCAATCCCGAAATAGAGTTAACGCTGGTAAATGATTTTATCCGCGATGGGAAAGCAGTGGAACTTATCGAAAGCCAGCCTTTCGATTTTGTAGTGGACGCCATCGATACACTGGCTCCCAAGGTATTTCTTATCAGCCACAGCCTGCAGCGCGGACTGAAAGTGGTAAGCTCGCTGGGCGCCGGCGGTAAACTCGACCCTTCAAAAGTGCAGGTGGCCGATATCTCAAAATCGTACAACTGCAAACTGGGCCGTATGCTCCGCAAACGCCTGTCGAAGCTTGGAATTAAAAACGGAGTGAAGGTGGTTTTTTCTTCGGAGGAAGTTGCTGAAGGAGCCATTCGCCTGGAAAACGGGCAGAATAAAAAATCTACCGTGGGTACCATTTCCTACCTGCCACCTGTTTTTGGCTGTTATGTGGCCAGCGTGGTAATTCGGGAATTACTGGGAGGTGATTATAAACCAGGAACTAACGGAAAAAATGGATTAATTTAAATTACTACAACTAAAAGTTTGTTAATTCCATTTTTAGTTTAACTTTGCGGTGTGAATTAATAGATGATTTTGAACTTTGTTACGAATTCAATTGTCTGGCAATGAACAAAGTGGTCTTTATTTTTTTGGAATTTATTTAAGGTATTCTGCAGCCGGGCACGACTTCCCTTCCTTTTTTCACCATGATTTTTTTGGTTTCTGAAATTTTTTATTCGATACGCATTTAAATCCGGAGACAAGGCAATGTTTGGGGATGAAGGCATTTGCGGCAGGAACCTGTTTTATTAATTTAATTTTTAGTAACAAATGAACATTTATGTTGGAAATCTTCCGTACAACGTAGTTGAGGATGATTTAAGAGAAATTTTTGAAGAGTATGGCGAAGTGTCTGCAGTTAAAATCATTTCTGATAAACTGACCGGACGTAGTAAAGGTTTTGGTTTCGTTGAAATGGACGATGACCAGGAAGCCAAAAAAGCCATTGAAGAACTAAACAATGCCGAACTTAGTGGACGGAACATTAAAGTAAACG
>CAYRBS010000053.1:0-12736 GCA_964422335.1 uncultured Mariniphaga sp.
GGGAAGTTTTTTTGGGAGAAAGCAACATTAGAATGTACAGGAAAAGCCTGCGGTGAAGTTTGTCCCTGTCGAAAGGAGTAGTGCCTGAACTTTCAGATTATTCTATTGGATGTGGGTTACTGTTACTTCCCCTCGCACATTTTCTTTGGAACGTGTATAGAGGGCGACAGGAAGTCCGGGATTCAGTTTTTTCTCAGGAAGGGAGAATTTAAGGATGGCGGTTTCTCCGGGGGCTAACATTTGCCGGGCCGATGAGGAGGAGAGGGGGATTGAACTCACTTCGCTGCTGTTTTGCATAACACCCAGCACAGGCTTTGAAACGTGCGTTGTGTAAACAGGATGCCGGTTCGTATTTCGCAGGATTATTTCAAACTGGTATTCTCCATTGTTAAGCACCCCTTTTTCAGGTTCAATGGTAACGCCTGTCAACGACTGGAACTTTTCTATTTCAACAAAACCTTTCATTTGCCCGGTAATCATTCGGGTAAGATTGGGTGGGTCAAGGTGTTTCGACTGTATTGCAAAAAGCGTATCCCCTTCGGCAAACTTTTCTTCGTCCCATAAATCATACTGGCAAAAGCGGTACGAAGGGGTTGAAAGGTGCACTGCCGAATCGCCGGTGTAAAATATGTAGTTACTGATGGCTGCATAATTGTTGAAGAATCCCACTTTTTTCCCCCGGGCCATCTCTTTTATTTCGTTTGCATGTGCTTCGCGGTTGTAGAAGGTAATTTTTGTACTGCCAACATTTGGAACCACATCCAGCGCCAGGTATAGCCTGAACAACAATAATAGTCCGATAACCGGAACCGCCAGTCGCATGAACCATCGCTTTATGCCCGGATCGTTTTTTATGAGCGGGAAGGTGGCCAGCATGAGCATGGGGATAATGGCGGCTGCCCAGTGGGCTTCAATACGGTTTTTAAAACTCAGCAGGAAAAAGGTGATGTAAAACCCCAAAATGTTAAACAGCAGCGCCCGGTCAAAATCATTTTTAATTTTGAATTTGGCCAGTTTCCAGAAAATTAAAATACCGGTTAGCGGCCCGGCCATTACCAATTGATTGAGCAGGTTGGGGAAAACGTATTTCAGCCGGAAAGGTTTGGAGCGTTCCACCAGGTGGTATTTCAGGGTAGGAAACTCGTTTTCAATTTGCCACCAGGCATGTGGGAGCAACAACACGACCGAGAGTGCAACCGTTATCCAGAAATATTTATTCCGCAACAGTTTCAGGTTGGAAAGTACCGTGAATCCAACTACCAGAAATGCGTGGTACTTGCTGTAAATCATCGCCGCAATCACAATTGCCAGCAACACAGAAATTCCGAATCCGGGTTTTTGTAAAAACTTCTGGTAAAATACCAGGAAAAGCAGGGTGAAGAATAGCAGCGGAATATCCGGGATGGCCAGGAAGCCGGCAATATGCGTGTGGATGAGCGGGAAGGATAAAACAAAAACCACCAGAAATAAAAGGTCTTTCTGTTCGTTCAACTCATTCAAAATAAGGGCAAGTGTGGCGGTGGAGAGCAGGACAATAAAAATTCTGACTCCCAATTCGCCCGGGAAAATCAGGTGCCCCAAATGAATAAAAAATGCTGCCATGGGCGGATGGTCGAAGTAGCCCCAATCCAGGTTTTGAGAATACATCCAATAATATGATTCATCGGAGTGCAGGCCTGTAAAAACAGCTTGCAGCAGGTTAATCACGAACCAGGCGCCAATAAGGTAGTAATGTTTTTTGTGCAGGTTCTTCATTGCTTTTTAGTTGGGTGATGCCACGTAATAAACCGTGCCGTTTTCTTTTAGTTTCCGGATGGCGGGTTGCATAAAGCCGGGAAATTTTTCCGCCGGAACACGCTTCCATTCCTCCGAACCCTGGGTTATACGGTAATTTTTCAAATCAAGATAAGGTTTTTCTTTTTTGCTGAAAACCAGCAGGTGGCTGGTGTCGGGCGGGAGTGTGTAAACAGTGTCTTTGCTCACCACGTTCAGTTTGTGGTGACTTTGAATGCGTATGTTCGAAGCCGTCCGGATGTTTCCGTAAACATAAATGATTTCTTCGCCTGAAACTTGTTCCTCCTGTATGGTTTCTGTCAGTTGTTCCCCCAGGTTGGGCATCAGCAGGGAGTGCAGTAAAATATGTACATTAAAAAAGAGAAACAGTATGGCATTGGCCAGCATAATTCCCGCAGGAATATTTTTGAATTTCCCCGCTGCCAATAAAACAAAGAGCGTAACACCCGCTGCGGTTCCCCAGATTAAAACGTTTCCGGGGAGAATAAACAGGGCATACAGTATATTAATGGTAACAACCAGCAGGTTGAGCCCCAGGAAAATATTCAGGATCGGTTTTGTAAAACGGGGTTCAGTTTGAGTGATAACGAGGGCAAACAACAGCGAAACCAGCGGAATGACCGGAAGTAAATAGCGGTCGTAAAACCTGAATACCGCTCCCGACATGATAATCACCATTACAACCCAAACGGCAATAAAACCCAAAACCGCTTTTGTATTTGAAGCGGTACCGGAGGTAAATTTCTTTAATTGCCGGGGTTTTGAAAAGACGATAATTATCCAGGGCAGGGTGAAGGCGATGAGGTTGATAATCCCCAGGAATGTATTGGTGAAAACCTGGGCTGTTTTTGAAGATACCCGGGTGCCTACCTGGTCGGCAAAGAATGACTGGAGGTAATAGGAACCGTGTTCAACGTACATGATGACAAACCAGGCGGATGCGACTGCAATGGAAAGTATTATGGCACCGGGGTGAAGTAGCTGCCGCAATTTTTTCGGTTGCCACGGATTGAAAAGCAGGTACAGAAAACTGATTCCTGCAAATGCTGCTGCCGGCAAGCCCTTGGTTTCGAAAGCAAAAGCGGCCCCGAGGTAGGCCATCCAGTAAAATTTTTTTGCCGGGTTTTCGGCTGTTAATATTTCCAGGAACCCCCATGCACTGATGGTCAGGAACACTACCAGTAAAATATCGGGGATGGAACGGCTGGAACTCATAAGCACCAACGGGTTTGCGGCAGCGATGAACGCGGCCAGGACAGCTGTTTTTCGGTTTTTGGTGAGCGATTTTGCCATAAAATAAATAAGGGAAACAAGCAACGCCCCTGCCAGCCAAAACAGTATGCGCGATGAAAATGTGCTTACGCCCAGTATTTTATAGCTTCCCATCAGTACCCAGTAGGTAGCAATGGGTTTTAAAAACCGGGGAGACCCGTTGGCCTGGTAGGGCGTAAAATAATCGTCTTTGTCCATCATTTGCAACACGGCATCGGTGTAGTATTTTTCATCGGGGAAGTGAAAAACATAATCCAGGGCGCTGGGCGCCGAATACAGTAAAAACAGCAGCGGGATTAATAGCCATGTATATTTTTTTAACCGGTGGTGCATGGCTTCAGTATTTTATCAGGTACATGGGTGTTAAAACTTCGTCACGGGTTTTCGGATTGATAAAACGTCCACCGCGGTTCAGGTTAAGATGGGGGTATTTAATAATGGTATCGGCTTTGAAGTTTAATTCTTCCACCCTTTCAAATCCTTCCGCATCCGTGAAAATCCAGTTTCCGTTTTGGCCTGCTGTTTTTTTCATTTCTTCTTCCGATTTTACCCGGATGGCTTGTGGTTCGCTGTAAAAATAGAGTTCGTACTGTTTGTAATTATAACTGTACAGTGTATCGTTTGCCGCAGCATTTTCGGTAAAATACCTGGCTGCTTTTGGCGGGGCCTGGTAACTGAAAATATAGGGGTAAACATGTACATTCAGTATAAGAGCAAGACAGGCAAAACCTATGGCTGACGGTAAAAGCAGTCTGGCAACGGAAGTCCTCGCCCGGAGGAAAATATAAATGGTTGCCGCAACTCCAATGGCAGCAACCAACCCTGTTTGCCATTTGGGAAATGGAAAGAGGTAGAAGGAAATGACGGCAATGGAAATCCACAACAAAAGGGTAATTGCTGTCTGGATGGACCAGAAAGTTTTCCGCAATTGGGAACGCCGGCTGATTGCTATGTCTGTCCATTTGGCAGTAAGTATTGCGATCAGGGGGATAATTCCGAAAATGTAATTGGGTAACTGGCTTTTTGACGCATTCAGGATGATAAAATATATCCAGATGCCTGTAAATGTAAAATACTCGGAGGTTTTGAATTTGTTTTTAATAAGGGTTTTAAACTCCATAAAGGCGGCTGCAAAAAACAGCAAACTCCACGGTGCAAAAAGGAAAAGCAGGTTGTGGAAATAGAAAAAGGGATCGCTGTTGGTTTGCACATAAGATCCGGTTACCCGTCCCACGTTGTTTTCCCAGAAAAAGAAAACAATTCCATCCCAGCCAAACTGGTTGATGAGCCCAATCAGCGCCGGGCTGGCCACTGCAAATGCCAGCAAAATGCCGAGGTACCAGCGGTAGTCGGTAAACGACCGGTAATTCTTTTTTAGCAACAGGTGTCCCACCACCGCAAATGCAGGAATGGCCGCACCTATGGGGCCTTTGCTGAGCATTGCCAGCCCGATGCCTGTAAAACCCAGTATCCAGTGTATGTTTTTTTTGGTTTGAATGAACCCGGATAGCTGCCACAACGCAAAGGTTATAAAAACCTGGAGCGGAGTGTCCGTGTGGATGTCCATGCTGTACAATGTGTAAATAAGCGAGAAGGAAAGGAGAAAGGCTGTAATTAATCCCACCCGCCGGTTATACAGGTTTTTGCCCAGTCCGTAGGCCGAATAAAATCCGAAAAAAACCAATAGCAATACCGGAAATTTAAACCAGAAATTGGAAATGCCCCCAATGGAAAACCCGATGGCACCCATCCAGAATAACAGCGGTGGTTTTTGGTCGTATGGTTCGCCAAGAATAGTCAGGTTAATAAAATTGCCATTTTGAAAAATTTCTTTTGAAACGGTGGCATATTTCGCGGCATCGCGGGTAACGTCAATGGGCAGGCCGGCAAAATAAACTGCCAGTATCAGTCCAGTTACAGCAAAGAAAATGAGCCGGATCGTCTTGTTTTCGAACATGTTGTTAAATGTAAATACCGCGGTTACTTGCAAATGCAGGGGCAAAAATGGTAATTTTTTCAGTAATTATAAAGCAGGTACTGCAAATTGTTTCAAGCCAAAATCCATATCTTTGTTCAAATTTCAATTTTTTTTTAATGAAGCTCTGGGAAAAAGGAACAACTGTTAACGAAGCCATCGAAAAATTTACCGTTGGAAAAGACCGCGAACTCGATATTTATCTCGCACCTTATGATATTTTAGGCTCCATGGCCCATGTTACCATGCTTCAGTCGGTGGGGCTGATAGAAAAAGAGGAACTGCCCGTTTTGCTAAGTTCCCTGAAAAAACTTTACCACCGTGCTGCCGGGGGCGATTTTAAAATTGATGACCATGTGGAAGATGTTCACTCGCAGGTAGAATTTCTTTTAACACAAGAACTGGGCGATTTGGGGAAGAAGGTTCATAGCGGGCGTTCGCGTAACGATCAGGTTTTGCTCGACCTTAAACTTTTTACCCGCGATGGTATCCGCCAGATTGTCTCTGTTGCCGGCGACCTGATTGATACCCTGTTGTCAAAAAGCGAACAGCATAAAGAGGTGCTACTGCCCGGCTACACCCACTTGCAGGTGGCTATGCCTTCGTCGTTCGGCCTGTGGTTCGGCGCTTATGCCGAAAGTCTTTCCGATGATTTGGAGCTGCTTCTTTCGGCCTTCCGGATTACCAATCAAAACCCGCTGGGGTCGGCAGCCGGTTATGGATCGTCGTTTCCGCTTGACCGGCAACTGACGACCGATCTGCTCGGTTTCAGCAATATGAATTACAACGTGGTATATGCCCAGATGGGGCGCGGGAAAGTGGAAAAAATAGTTTCGTTTGCGCTGGCCAACCTGGCTGCTACACTTTCAAAACTGGCGTACGATGTGTGCCTGTTTACCAGCCAGAACTTTAATTTTGTCTCCCTGCCACCCGAGTTTACAACGGGGTCAAGTATTATGCCCCACAAAAAAAACCCCGATGTTTTTGAACTCATACGCGGTAAATGCAACAAAATTCAGGGTGTCCCCCAGCAAATTGCATTAACCATTAATAATCTGCCCAGCGGTTATTTCCGCGATTTGCAAACCGTAAAAGAAATATTTCTGCCTTTGTTTGCCGAACTGCACGACTGCTTCTCCATTGCCGGGCTGGCATTGGATAAATTGCAGGTGAACGAGCATATTCTCAACGATCCAAAATACGATTATCTCTTTAGTGTGGAAGAAGTGAACAAAAAGGTGTTGCAGGGGATACCTTTCAGAGAAGCTTACCGGCAGGTGGGCGAACAAATTGAATCAGGCGAATTTCAACCTGAAAAAAATGTATCCCACACCCATGCGGGTAGTATTGGGAATTTATGCCTCGATAAAATTGCCGAAAAAAAGCAGAAAATTATGGATGCTTTTCAGTTCGAAACAATTGAAAAAGCTGTTGATTCGCTTTTGAAAGCAAAGTGAGTGTTTTTTTAGATAAAATCTTGTTTTGTTTTCAACTTAATTTCATTTTTCTTTATTTTAGCGATGAATAAAAGTTAATTGTATGTTATTAACTGCATATTTTTTTTTGTTCGTTAAGTGCTTTTGTCACTTTTAGCTATTTTTGATTTCACTTTGTTAGTTAAGAATGCATATTACTTTCAGTTTAATATTTGGATGAACGGGAATATTTGCTTTCGATGAATTAGAAGAAATTTAAAAAAGGACTTAAAATGACACAGATGAGATTACCTAAGGCACAGGGATATTACAACCCTGATAATGAACATGATAATTGCGGAATTGGTTTTGTTGCCCAAATTAAAGGTAACCCATCACACGATATTATCAGCAGGGGGTTAGAGGTTCTCCTGAATATGGATCACCGCGGGGCTACCAGTGCCGATAACTCTACCGGCGACGGCGCCGGAATGTTATTGCAGATTCCGCATGAATTTATTACAGAAGAATTAAAAATGCCCGTTGGCGAACCCGGGAAATATGGCACCGGCCTGCTTTTTCTTCCACAGGATGAAGAGGAAGCCGGTTTGTGTACAGATGTACTTACCAAACATATTCAGGCCGAAGGGCTGACGCTTGTGGGATACCGTGATGTACCGGTTGATCATTCGGCGCCCGGCGAAATTGCCAAAACCACCGAACCGGTAATTAAACAGGTATTTGTGAAAGCCGATCTGGAGCTGGATGACCTGGAGCGTAAGCTTTACATTGTACGTAAACTCACCGAAACCGAAATCAGGGAGTCAAAACTCAAATATAAAGAAAGCTTTTATCAGCCCAGTTTCTCGGCAAAAATTATTGTTTATAAAGGGATGTTAACACCCGAGCAGTTAAGCAACTATTTTACCGATCTCAAAAACGAGCGGTTCAAGAGTGCCATTGCGCTGGTTCATTCCCGATTCAGTACCAATACATTTCCCACATGGGATTTGGCTCAACCATTCCGGATTGTGGCACACAACGGCGAAATAAATACCGTAAAAGGGAACCGCCTGTGGATGAAAGCCCGCGAGGCATTAATGAAATCGGAGGTGTTTGGCGACGACCTGAAAAAGCTTCTTCCGGTAATCGAGGGGGGTAAATCCGATTCGGCATCTTTCGATAACGTGCTGGAGTTTCTGCACATGACCGGCCGCACGCTACCCCACTCATTATGTATGATGATTCCCGAATCATTTAATGAAAAGAACCCCATTCCGGATAGTTTAAAAGCATTTTACGAATACCATTCCACCATTATGGAACCCTGGGACGGCCCGGCTTCGATGGTCTTTTCCGATGGCCGCTACATTGGCGGCACCCTCGACAGGAACGGGCTGCGGCCTTCGCGCTACGTCATTACAAAAGACGATCTCATAGTGATGGGTTCTGAAGTGGGAGTGCAGATTTTTGATCCCGGGGAAATAAAAGAAAAAGGCCGTTTGCGTCCGGGGAAAATTTTGTTGGTGGATACCCAGCTGGGAATTATTATTCCCGACAAAGAAGTGAAAGACCAGTTAAGCCATCGGAACCCTTACCCCATGTGGCTCAAGGAAAACCGGTTGCTGATGGACGACATTAAAGTAAAACAACGCGTGCCTTCCTCCATCGACCAATTCGGGCCCTATGCAAAAGCATTTGGTTATTCCAAGGAAGACATGTATGAATTAATAAAACCCATGTGCGAAAAAGGTGCCGAACCTACCAGTTCCATGGGAAACGATGTGCCCCTTGCTGTTTTTTCCGATAAACCCCGGCGTTTTTTCGAGTACTTTAAGCAAATGTTTGCCCAGGTTACCAACCCGGCCATCGACCCGATTCGGGAAGGCCTTGTAATGTCGCTGGCAAACTATATTGGTTCGCTGAATTCCAATATTTTAGTGGAAACACCGGAACACTGCAAACTCATTAAGTTTGGTGGGCCGCTTGTTACCAATACCGATTTGGGTAAAATAAAAGACCTGAAAGATGAAATGTTTACTCATGCGGTTATTCCAATGGTTTTCCCGGTTAATAAAGGCTTAAAGGGCTTTGAAGCTGCATTTGAAAAAATGCTGGCCGATGCCGAAAAGGCAGTGGACAACCAAAAAAATTATATTATTCTGAGCGACCGGAAAATCAATAAAAATGAAGCTGCCATTCCATCGTTGCTTGCAGTTGCCGCAGTTCATCACCACCTTATAAAAAAACAAAAAAGAATGCAGGTGGGGATAATTGTTGAAACAGGTGAGCCGCGGGAAGTAACCCATTTTGCATTGCTCCTCGGCTACGGCGCCAGCGTTATCAATCCATACCTCGCTTTTGCTGCCATCGACCATTTGGTAAAAGAGGGAAAAATTGATTTGGAATACAAAGTGGCCCGGAAAAATTACATTAAAGCCATAGATAAAGGGTTACTGAAGGTATTTTCAAAAATGGGTATCTCCACCCTGCGCAGTTATCATGGCGCCCAAATTTTTGAATCGGTGGGGATCAGTAAAGACCTGATTGAAAAATATTTTACCGGAACGGCTGCAAAAATTGGCGGCGTGGGAATGGAAGAAATTTGCCGGGAGGCAACCATGTTTCATCAAAATGCCTTCAAAGAGGAACCTTCCCCCGAGCCGTTCAGTTTCGAAAGCAATGGATTTTATGCCTGGCGGAAAGACGGCATGCACCACGCCTGGAACCCCGAGTCGATCGGGTTACTTCAATGGGCTACCCGCACCAGAGACTACAATAAATTTAAAGAGTTTAGCGCGTTGGTCGATCAGCAAAACAGGAAACCCGCATTCATCCGCAGTTGTTTTAAATTTAAGCGGAACCCGATTCCATTAGATCAGGTGGAACCGGAAGAGGAAATAATGAAACGTTTTGTAACGGGCGCCATGTCGTACGGGTCTATCAGTATTGAAACCCACCAGGCGCTGGCCATTACTATGAATACTATCGGAGGCCGGAGTAATACCGGCGAAGGCGGGGAAGATCCGGAGCGTTTTGGCACTGACCGGAACAGTAAGATAAAACAGGTTGCTTCAGGCAGGTTTGGGGTTACCAACAACTACCTTATCAATGCAGAAGAACTTCAGATTAAAATTGCCCAGGGGGCAAAGCCGGGCGAAGGTGGCCAGTTGCCGGGCTACAAGGTAAATAAGATTATTGCGAAAACACGGAATTCCACACCCGGAATTACCCTGATTTCGCCGCCGCCACACCACGATATTTATTCCATCGAAGACCTGGCACAGTTGATATACGACCTGAAAATTACCAATCCCAAAGCCAGGGTTTCGGTTAAACTGGTGGCCGAAGATGGGGTGGGCACCATTGCTGCCGGCGTTTCCAAAGCATTTTCAGACATTATTGTTATTGCCGGAACCGAAGGCGGAACAGGGGCAAGCCCCGCCAGTTCCATCAAACATGCCGGACTTCCGGTGGAACTCGGAATTGCTGAAACACAGCAAACACTGGTGCTGAACAACCTGCGCGGAAGGGTGAAACTGCAGGTTGACGGGCAGTTGAAAACCGGACGCGATGTGGTTTCGCTTGCCTGCCTCGGTGGCGAGGAATTTGGTTTCTCCACTGCCCCGCTTATTGTGCTGGGCTGCGTGATGATGCGTAAATGCCACATGAATACCTGCCCCACCGGTATTGCCACCCAGGATGCGGAACTCCGGAAAAGATTTATTGGAAAAGCAGAATATACCATCAACTATTTCAGGTTTGTGGCCCGCGAAATACGCGAATACCTGGCCGAAATGGGATTTAAAAAATTTGATGACATTGTAGGCCGCACCGATTTGCTGGAAGTGGACAAAGAGGTGACCAACTGGAAAATGAAAAATGTGGATTTCTCCAGGTTGTTGTACCGGCCAAAAGAAGCAAAAAATGTGGCCATCCGGAATATGCATCCCAACACCCTTCCAAATAAAGGTCACCTCGATTTGGATTTGATTAAGGAAGGGCGAAAAGCCATCAGGGGAGCGGAGAAAGTGTGGATTTCACATCCGGTTTTGAATGTGGATCGCACAACCGGGGCTATGCTGTCGGGCGAAATATCAAAACGTTACGGCGAAGAAGGATTGCCCGACGATACCATCAACTGCACTTTCCATGGTACAGCCGGACAAAGTTTTGGAGCGTTCCTGGTAAAGGGTGTCACTTTCAGGCTTGAAGGCGATTCCAACGATTATATAGGAAAAGGATTATCAGGTGGGAAAATCATTGTGGTACCACCTGTTGGAACAACGTTTAAACCCGAGGAAAATATCATTATTGGAAATACGTCATTTTACGGCGCCACCAAAGGGGAAGCCTATATCAGGGGCGTTGCCGGTGAACGGTTTTGTGTAAGAAACTCGGGGGCAAATGCCGTGGTGGAAGGTGCAGGCGACCACTGTTGTGAATACATGACCGGGGGCCGCGTGGTGGTGCTCGGAAAAACAGGTAAAAACTTTGCCGCCGGTATGAGCGGGGGAATTGCCTACGTGCTCGATGAAACCGGCAATTTCGATTATTACTGTAACAAAGGACTGGTGGATTTAACCCCGGTGGAAGACCACTCGGATGTGGTGGAGCTGCAAACGCTCATCAATAACCACCTGCTTTTTACCCAAAGCACCCTGGCAGCAAAAATACTGACCAACTGGGAAGAATACCTTCCGAAATTTGTGAAGGTTATCCCGTTTGAATACAAAAAAGTATTGGAAGAGCTGAAACTGCAGGAGTTGCAGAAAAAGTTGCAGTTGACAGAAGACGAACCGTCGCGGCATGAATAGGATTTTTAAAAATTAATCAGAAAAAACAGGATAAACAGATATGGGAGATCCAAAAGGTTTTATGAAAGTTCCACGTGTTGAAGCGGGCTACCGCCCGGCAAAGGAAAGGGTGTATGATTACGGCGAGGTGGAACAAACGCTCAATATAAAAGATCGGAAGCTGCAAGCTGCCCGTTGCATGGACTGCGGTATTCCGTTTTGTCACTGGGGGTGCCCGGTGGGAAGCAAAATACCCGAATGGCAGGATGCCATTTACCGCGGAAACAAGGAAGAAGCATACCATATTTTACATTCTACCAACAGTTTCCCGGAGATTACCGGAAGGGTATGCCCGGCACCCTGCGAAAAATCGTGCGTGCTGGCCATCAACGAAGAGCCGGTAACCATTCGCGAAAATGAATGCTCCACCGTGGAACAGGCTTTCGATGCGGGAATCATTAAACCCAATCCGCCGAAAATTCGCACAGGGAAAAAAGTGGCGGTTATTGGTTCAGGCCCGGCAGGATTATCGGCTGCCGATTTACTGAACAGGGCCGGTCACCATGTTACCGTTTTCGAAAAAAACGATGCTATTGGTGGTCTCCTGCGTTACGGAATCCCCGATTTTAAGCTGAGTAAAAGGGTTATTGACCGCCGGCTGGAGATTTTTGTGGACGAAGGAATTGATTTTAAAACCAACGTGGCCGCCGGAAAAGATATTTCAAAAGAAGATTTGCTCCGGAAATTCGATGCAGTATTACTGGCTGTTGGGGCGGAACAACCCCGCAATCTGCCTGTTGAAGGACGCGATTTGGAGGGGGTTCATTTTGCGATGGATTTTCTTACCCAGCAAAATAAAGAAGTGGCCGGACAAAAAATTTCCCCCAGGAAACGGATTACGGCAAAAAATAAGAATGTACTTATTATTGGCGGCGGAGATACCGGTTCCGACTGTGTGGGAACGTCCATTCGGCAGCAGGCGAAATCGGTTACCCAAATCGAAATTTTGCCCAAACCAACTGAAAAACGTGAGAACAACAATCCCTGGCCATACTGGCCCAATACATTGCGGACATCGAGTTCGCACCAGGAAGGATGTAATCGCCGGTGGAGCCTCTCTACCAAACGGTTTATTGGTGAAAACGGCAAGTTGAAGCAGGTGGAATTAGTGCAGGTGGAATGGGACAAAGACGAAAACGGCCGCTGGGTGATGAATGAAGTGGAAGGTACCACCGAGCTGATGAATGTTGAGCTGGTTTTGCTTTCTATGGGATTCACCCAACCTGTGCACAATGGTTTGCTCGATTCACTGGGAGTGGAATACGATGCTCGCGGGAATGTGAAGGTGGATGAACTCAAACAAACCACGACAGAGAAAATATTTGCCGCAGGTGATGCTGAAAAAGGCGCCAGCCTGGTGGTGCATGCCATTGAGGCCGGAAAAGTAGCGGCCCGTGGGATAGAGGCATTTTTAAAAGAATAAG
>CAYRBS010000054.1:0-12563 GCA_964422335.1 uncultured Mariniphaga sp.
TTTTTTAACCGGATGGATTTTGATGGGCGCACTTATAGTGTTTTCAGCCTGTCAGAAAACCGATTCCCCTGCAACTACCGGGGAATTAAAGTGTGAATTTCAGGAAAACCCGCTGGGTATCGATCGTGCGCAACCCTTGTTGCAGTGGAAGATGAAAGATGAACGGCGGGGCGCCAAACAGACAGCCTGGCAGGTAATTGTTTCAAGCACAGCTGATAAAGCAAATCAAGCTGAAGGCGACATTTGGGACTCGGGAAAAATCACTTCAGATCAATCGGTACACGTTCCTTACAATGGCAATTCCCTTGAGTCTGGAAAGACTTATTACTGGCGTGTGCGGGTGTGGGACAAAGACGAAGCAGCCACTGAGTGGAGCGATCCCGCCCACTGGGAAATGGGCTTGCTGAATGAAAGTGACTGGCAGGCAGAGTGGATTGCCCGTTCGGCTGAAGATCCCGGGCGATCGGCGAACCTGCGGAGTGAATTTGATCTGGAAAACAAATCCGTTAAAAAAGCCCGTGTATATGTAACCGGTCTGGGCAACTACGTGCTGTTTTTAAACGGCCGGAAAGTAGGAAACGACCTGCTTACACCTGGCTGGACCCATTATCCGGAACGGCTGGAATACCAGGTATATGATGTAAAAGATTTGCTAAACAACGGAACAAATGCCGCAGGCGCCATGCTGGGCAGCATGTGGTGGTCGGGCGGCCTGGGCTGGCAAGGCGGCCAGAAATACAGCGAGGGGCCACTGAAATTCCTGATGCAGTTGCAGGTGGAATTTGACGATGGGTCCACCCAGGTAGTGGTTTCCGATGAATCATGGAAATGGACCGATTCCCCCATCTGGGACGACCATATTTACGACGGTGAAAAATACGATGCCAACCTCGAACAACCCGGCTGGAACACCCCCGGCTTTGACGATTCAGAGTGGGCATCAGTGGAACCCGCGGGTTACGAAGGAATGCTTACCGGCCCGAATGCCCCGGCCATGCGTCACCAGATGGATTTACAACCGGAAGAGTTAAACGAACCGGTTCCCGGGGAATATGTATATGATTTGGGCCAGAACATGGTAGGATGGGCAAAAATTAAAGTGAACGCACCCAAAGGCGATACCATAAAATTCCGGTATGCCGAACTGTTGCACGACGATGGAACTGTTGCCCAGGAAAACCTGCGCTCTGCCGATGCCATCGATATGATAGTGTCAAACGGCGGGGAAATTACGTGGGAACCCCGGTTTACCTACCACGGGTTCCGGTATGTACAAATTTCTGGATTAAAAGAAAAACCGGACATCAATGATTTGACCGGGAAAGTAATATATACCGACCAGCCCTTTATCGGCGAGATTGAGACCTCCAACGAGCTGATAAACAATATCAATAAAAACGTCCGGTGGGCACAGCGGGGCAACTTCTACCCTGCCCCGACCGACTGTCCCCAGCGCGACGAGCGGCTTGGATGGATGGGCGATGCGCAAATTTTTGCACCTACCGCCAATTTTAACATGCACCTCGATCGCTACTGGTCGAAATGGATGTTTGACATTACCGACGGCCAGGACGAGGAAGGCTGGGTGTATGACGTGAATCCGCCCATTGTAGTTGAAGGGCCGTCAAAACCCGGCTGGGGCGATGCGGTTACCGTGGTTCCCTGGATAAATTACCGCTTTTTTGGGAATACCCGCACCATTGAAGATAATTACGAAGGAATGAAAGCCTGGGTAGAATATATGCGCAGGAACAGCGAAAACGATATTTATGTATGGGAAGAAGACCGTGAGGGATGGTACGGCTATGGCGACTGGATTGCCGTGGAACCCACTCCCGGGAAACCTATCGGGACCGCCTATTATTTTTATTCTGCCAGCCTGCTTGGTAAAATGGCAGAAATAATTGGCAAAACCGGCGATGCGGAAGAATACAAAAACCTGGCTCAAAAAATTGCAGACGCCTACCAGCGTGAATACTGGGACACCGATAGCCTCAATTATCCCGGTTCTACCCAAACCGCCAACCTGCTACCACTGGCATTTGGAATTACCCCTGATGACCTGGAAGAACAAGTGGTTCAAAACCTGGTGAATAATGTAAACGAAAACGACGGGCATCCAACTACTGGTTTTCTCGGTACAGGTTACATCCTGCCCATGCTTAGTAAATACGGGCACCACGACCTGGCTTATGAAATGATGAACAAAACCGATTATCCGAGCTGGGGGTATATGGTGGAACAGGGTGCAACTACCATCTGGGAACTTTGGAATTCCGATACTGAACCGCCCGAAGGTATGAACTCACGTAACCATTTTGCCCTGGGCTGCGTGGGCGAATGGATTTGGAATACACTGGGGGGTATAAACATCAGCGAAGAAGGCCCGGGTTTCAAACAGGCCATAATAAAACCTCAGCCTGTGGGCGACTTAAAGTGGGCCAAAGCTGAATACGATACAAACTACGGTCCGCTTAGGGTGGACTGGCAGATGGAAAACGGAAAATTCACCCTGAACCTGACCGTTCCGCCCAATACTACCGCAGTGGTCGATTTACCGGGAGTTGACAGCAACTCGGTTGTCAAAGAAGGCGATACAGAAATTGGTTCCACCCAAATTGAAGGGATTTCGGAAACAGATGCAGGAAAAATACTGGCGGCTGCCGGAAATTATGTGTTTACGGTAGAATAAATCTATTTGTACCATTAAAACCTTGGAGGCCTTAAGAAACCTTCAAGGTTTGTTTTTTTGAAAATAAAACCGTTAGCTATGAATTTATTTCAAAACGACAAATCGGTTGAAAAAGAAGTAGAATCAATCCTTTCTGAAAAATTTGGAAAAAAGGTGGAAATCCGTTCCTCCGGCTCACTGGGTGGGGGCTGTATAAACAATGCATCGAAAATAGAAACCAGTGCCGGGACTTTTTTCCTGAAATGGAACGCCAGCTGCCCTGCCGATATTTTTTTGCGGGAAGCAGAAAGCCTGGAGGAATTGAAAAAAGCGGCTGGCGGACAACTGAAAATTCCGGAAGTATTTGCGGCAAAAACGGTGGATTCCACACCCGGCTTTTTGGTGTTGGAACACCTGGTTCCCGGCCATTCCGGAAATACAGATGAAAAGCTGGGGAGCGGGCTGGCTATCATCCATCAGTTTACAAACAAACGGTTCGGATTTTACCATAACAATTACTGCGGCTCCACCCTGCAGGACAACTCCTGGAAAACCAACTGGGCCGAATTTTTCAGGGATAACCGGTTACGTTTTTTGCTGAACCTGATTCAAAAAGACAGGCCCCTCCCCGGAAACGAGATGCAGGTTTACGAAAGGCTGCTGCATAAAATTCCTGGATTGCTTCCCGCAACATCTGACCCGGTATTAATTCACGGCGATTTATGGTCGGGTAATTTTATGGTTACCCAAAATGGCCCGGCACTTATCGATCCGGCCTCGTATTACGCCGACCGTGAAATGGAAATGGGAATAATGACCATGTTTGGCGGTTTTTCACAGCGGTTTTACAGCGCCTACAACGAGGTAAACCCGCTTCCCGATGGATGGCGCGACCGGAACCTGCTCTATCAGTTATACCACGTACTGAACCATTATTACCTGTTTGGCAGCGGATACCGGGGCCAGGCACTGCAAATTGCCCGCTCCTTTGCCGGCAGTTGAAAACTTTTAAATTACCACCTCATTTCAACGATTGATGACAGCAAAAAGGGCTAAAAATATTTCTCCGTTTATTGTGATGGAAGTATTGGAGAAAGCAGCCGAAATGGAGCAACAGGGAATAAAGGTTATCCACCTGGAAGTGGGGGAACCCGATTTTGATGTTCCCCGGTGTGTGTCTGCTGAGGTACAACAGGCATTTTCCGAAGGAAGATCGCATTATACCCACAGCCTGGGCGATCCCGAACTCCGGCAGGAGATTGCAAAAAGATACGAACGGGAGTACGGGGTGAAAATTTCGGCCGAACAAATAATTGTTACATCGGGAAGTTCGCCGGGCATTTTGCTGGTGCTGGGTGTTTTGTGCGACCCCGGCGACGAAGTTATTTTATCCGACCCGGGATACGCATGTTATCCCAATTTTTTACGGTTCATTGGGGCCAGCGCGGTAAATATTCCTGTTTATGAAGAGGATGGTTTTCAGTACCGCCCGGAAGAAATTGGCAAGCGAATTACCGGTAAAACACGTGCCATCATTATAAACAGCCCCATGAATCCCACCGGCAACCTCTTGTCTCCAAACGGAATGCAGCAACTGGCAAAATTCGGAATCCCCGTCATTTCCGATGAAATATATCACGGACTGGTTTACGAAGGAAGGGCTCATTCCATGCTGGAGTTCACAGAAAATACGTTTATTCTGAACGGCTTTTCCAAACTTTTTGCCATGACCGGCCTCCGTTTGGGATATGTTGTTGCCCCCCGCGAATACATCCGCCCCATGCAGAAATTTCAGCAAAACCTTTTTATATGTGCCAGCTCAACCGCCCAGCGGGCTGGAATTGCAGCTTTGCGTTTGGCAGGTCCCGATGTTTTGCACATGAAAAAAACCTACAACACACGCCGCAAATACATGGTAAAACGATTGCAAAGCATGGGGTTTGGTATTAAAATAGTTCCAACCGGTGCATTTTACATATTTGCCAATGCCAAACATATATCAACCAACAGTTATCAACTGGCTTTTGATATTCTGGAAAAAGCCCATGTTGGGGTAACCCCGGGGATTGATTTTGGTGAAAACGGCGAAGGGTTTCTGCGGTTTTCTTATGCCAACTCCATCGAAAACATAAAGGAAGGAATGGACCGGCTGGAAAATTACCTTACAACTTAATTTTACCAGTGTTCCCAGTGTATAATATCTTCCAGTGGTTTACGCTTTTTTTCAGGAATTTCTTCCTCCTCCGGATAACCAATCGGTATCATGGCAACAGGTTCAATATGGCCGGGCATTCGGAGTGCCTCGGCACAACGTTGTGTATTGAAATTACAAACCCAACAGGTACCAAGTCCCAATTCCGCCGCCTGCAGCGTAAGGTGATCAACAGCAATGGCCACATCAATTTCTGCCGAATCTTTTCCGTCAATGTTTCTTTTCCACGACTGGGAATGATCGGCACAGGCCAGAATAATAACCGGGGCCGTTTTAAACCAATCGCGGTGATACGTTTTTTGAAGTTTTTCAAGGTTTTCAGGTTGCTGCACCACAACAAAATGCCAGGGCTGGTAATTCACTGCTGATGGCGCCATGCGTACCGATTCTAACACCTGCATTAATTTATAATTCTCCACAGGGGTATTTTTGTACTTCCTTACAGAATAACGACGGGTAATAAGTTGGCTGAATTTCATAATTATTATTTTTTTTGAACGAATGCAATTTTAAAATTGTAACCGGACAATGCCATTTTTGAAATAAAACAAGCGCGAATTGTACTTATAAATTTCAAATAATCAAAATTTTTTAAGCGAAAATAATTTTTTAAAACGAACAAGAAAAGCGCAGGAATCCGGAATGTGTTTTTGAACAGTGATTTTCGTGTAACGTATCGGTAACTTGCGCGTCTATTTGATACAAACAAGTTCATAAATGAAAACTAATGTTTAATTCAAAATGATTGCCATGAAAAATTTAAAAGTATTTACAGCATTTGTAGTTTGTTTATTTTTTGTATCAGCTTCCGTTAATGCAATGGAATTTAGCACAAAAATCAAGGATTATGAAATTGAAGTAGTGGAAAACCTGAACCTGGGAAAAAGTGCCGAAAAAGTTTGGAACCTCACCTACACCGGATGTGAAAAACCAGTAACCGTGGTTAAACGGAATACTGCTAATGGTGCTGTTTACGTGGTGAACAACCAGTTTTTTGAAGTGTGTTATGCCGCTACCTCCGAAGGATTTGGCACCCGCTCCATGAAAAAAGCGTGGCGCAGTGTTCCCAGCCAGATTAACGAAGTAGTGCTGAACGAAGAAGAAATTCAAAAACAGAAAATTATTACACCCAAAGAGGTGGATGATAAAAAAGCATTGGAATACATCGCTTGTTATCTTCCATCATTACTGAACGAAGAATATTCACACCTGGTAAATTAAACAGCTATTAAATAAGCAGAGTGAGTAGAACCGCGGGCAACCGCGGTTTTTTTTGTTAAATACACCCGCAAATCAATCCGTCGGCAAGGCTGTCGAGGCATTCAGCTATTTTTTTCCTTTCATTTTCTGTTTCCCGGCATTGCATACAAACCGGCAGAAAAACCTGTTGGTTTATCTCATAATTTCCATCCGATAATTTTTTGTTGCACACAAAACAGGTATTTTTAAAACTTCCCATGCGCTGCTTTTATGGAATTTGCAGGCAAAAATAATCAAATAACCGTGAAACAGGAGAGAAGGGTTAAATACAGGAAACGGCTCATTTAGGTGTCTCTTTTGCCAGGTTGGTAATCATCCCGTTAAAAATAAAAAAATGAAACGGCGAGGTAGCCAGCCAGTACATCCTGCCCCAAATTCCTCTCGGCCTGAAAGTAGCGGTTTGGTGGAGCACATTGTTTTCGTCAATTTTGAACTCAAGCCAGGCCTCACCGGGGAGTTTCATTTCGGCAAAAAGTAACAAACGCTTTTTTTCACGACTGGCATACAAAACCCTCCAAAAATCGAGGGCATCGCCGGGATTGATCTCAATGCGCTGGGTCCGTCCACGGATTAAACCAACCCCGCCCATTAACTGGTCGAGAAACCCCCTGATTTTCCAAAGCCAGTTGGCATAATAATAACCTTTGTCGCCGCCAATGGTCCAGATTTTATACATTACTTTTTGAGGATCGGAAATCTGGATGGTTTTTTCATTCACGTAACAGCCAAATTGAGGGACCTCAATAAAATCGGAGAGCGACAATCCCAGGCTGCTGCTAATTATCGAATCCTTCCAACTGCTCAATACCAGGTTTTGCCTTATTTTCAGAAATGCATTTTTTAAAGCTTCCTGGTAGGTAATCGGGTTTACCTGCAGAATTTCTTCCAGTTCATTGTTTCGGCAAATCACTTCGGTTTTCATACTGTTGACCAAACTTTTTGCCAGTTTATAAGAAACCGATGTGATAAAAAACAACCAGTAGGACGAAATCCCGGGACTAATCAGCGAAGTAGTATAAAGGGGGCGCTTCAGTTTTCGAATTTGAGCATACTGAAGCATCATCTCTTTGTAAGTCAGTATTTCGGGACCGCCGATATCGAACGTTTTGTTCAGGCACTTTTCGTGATTTATCACCCCAATTAAATACTTAATCACATCGCGGATGCTCAGGGGTTGTGTTTTGGTAAGAATCCATTTCGGGGTAATTATTACCGGCAATTTTTCAACAATATCACGGATAATCTCAAAAGAGGCACTGCCGGATCCCACAATTATCCCAGCCCGCAGGACAGTCAGCGAGTAGTGACTGCTTTGAAGAATATCTTCTACCTGTTTGCGCGACCGGAGGTGCTTCGACAACTTCAGCTCATTGGTAATTCCGCTGAGGTAAATCACTTGTTTTACGGACGTAGATTCCATGTATTTTTTGAAATTATTGGCTGCCCGCGATTCCATAAAATCAAACTTTTGGGAAGAAGAAGCCATCGAATGTATAAGGTAATAAGCAACATCAAAATCTTCAGGCATGCGATCGGGTTCCGGATCGCTCAGGAAGTCAATCTCCAGCACCTCCACTTTCTGAAGCATGTTTTCATGAATAGAAAGCCTGCTTTTTTCACGCACACAGCAAGTAACCTTGTGCCCTTTTTCAATTAACACAGGAAGAAGCCGTTTTCCCACATAGCCCGTAACACCTGTTAAAAGTATCTTCATCTGGTTAAATATTCATGTAAGATATCCCCTTGTTTCACCTTTAATTTATTTTAAAATCATGGTGATAAAGGTAATATTTCAACAGAATATGAGTAAAATTATTTGCCTGCTACCTTCCATTCATTATTTTCGCTGCACTAAAAAAAGCCTGTATAGGCAAAATAAATGAAGCCTGTAAAAATAGTATCGTTTATGCTTGGAACCTTCATATTGCTGGCAGCGGCAATGTGGATAACCCCTTCCGATGGAATTGAAATAGGCCCGGTTACTTACCAAATGCCTGGTTTTGATGAAATATTTTCAACCGGAGAAACAGAATATGCCGATGTTTCTGAAATAATTGACAGCCAGTTCAATATTGATTCGTTGGTTACTGTAGCTCACGATTCGTTGCACAACGACTCCATTCGAGAAACAATTCATAAAGCCAGTTACGATTCGCTGGTCAGCCGGATTCATAAGCTGGAACTGACAGACAGTGCGCGCACCAACCTGTATCGTTTTTTTGAAAAGCTTGAAAATGACAACCTTACCCGCGTGATGCATTATGGCGACAGCCAGATTGAAGGAGACCGGATGACGGAATTTATCCGGGAAAAATTACAGGGAAAATTTGGGGGTACGGGGCTGGGCCTGCTGGCAGCGATACAGACCTACGATTTTGCGATAAGTGTAAAACAGGAATACTCTTCCAACTGGGAACGATTCACGTTATCCGAAGAAGCAGGGGAAGAAATGGAACACAACCGTTACGGGGCAATGGCCGCTTTTTCGAGGTTTGCCCCCCAGGTGAACGACTCCCTTCCTTTCACCGATTCGGTTTATCATGAGGCAAACCTGGGCTTCGAAGGAACTTCTGTGTCTTTCAAACGAACCCGTGTTTATGAACATTTCCGGCTGTTTTACGGCAATAACAAAAGGCCGGTAGAAATGCAGTTAACGGCAGGCGATACGTTGGTGCTGACGGATACGCTGCAACCCAACATCGATTATGCAGTGATTGAAGCAGATTTACCCGATACAACCAGTCATATTTCGCTGCATTTCGAAGGATGGGACAGTCCGGATATTTATGGCATTGAGCTGGCGGCCCGGCGCGGGGTGATTGTTGACAACATCGCGATGCGTGGAAGTTCGGGCCTTTTTTTCAACAAAAAGAACCTTGAACACAGCCGGAAAATGTTTAATGATTTAAATCCGGGTTTGTTTATCCTCCAGTTTGGGGGCAACGTAATTCCCTATATGGATGAACAAAGTGCCATTGACAATTATGGCCGGATGTTCAGGTATCAAATCAACAGGCTGCAGCAAGTATGCCCTGATGCGGCTTTTGTTGTAATTGGCCCGAGCGACATGTCCACCAAAGAAAAAGACAAGTATGTAACCTACGACCATCTGCCCGATGTAGTGGAGGTTTTGAAAGAAGCAGCGCACGCTACCGGATGCGGTTACTGGGATATGTTTGAAGCCATGGGAGGGAAAAACAGTATGCCGTCATGGGTGAATGCAGAACCCGAGCTGGCCCGCCCGGATTATGTGCATTTATCGGTGCGCGGTTCCAGGCTTATTTCAAACATGTTTTATAATGCGTTTATCCATGAGTATAACAACTATTTGCGGGGACAAAGCAATAAAGAGCAACCCCCTGATTAAAAAGGATGAATTGAAAGAATTTAACCATTAGTAAATTGGAGGTTTTTCAACAAATAGAAATCAGTGAATTTATCCGGGGGATATTTGAATACAACGAATCTTCCCCCCTTATATTTACCCGCTTCTTTTTCTGGGGCTTTTTTGCAGTGGTGCTTACAGGATATTCCCTGGTTTACAACAACCGGAACCGCAGTTTGCGCGCGGGTTACCTGTTTGCAGCCAGCCTGTTTTTTTATTACAAATCCAGCGGTTTCTTCTTTTTTATACTGATTTTCAGCACGCTCGCCGACTTCTTTATCGGAAAAGGAATTTATACCTCTAAAAGCACCTTCCTTCGAAAAGCCCTCGTGGCGCTGAGTATAGTTGTAAACCTGATGTTGCTGGCTTATTTTAAATATTCCTACTTTTTTACCGAAAGCCTGAATACCTTGCTCGGAACCGATTTACAGGTTGTAAACTTGTTGGCAGTTTGGGCGAACGAGGCAACGGGTACCCATTTTAATGTGAATCAGATTTTGCTTCCGGTTGGCATTTCATTTTTTACGTTTCAAACCATCAGTTACTCGGTAGATGTGTACCGGGGAGAAACAAAACCGGTGAACAACCTGATAGATTTTGGTTTTTATGTATCGTTTTTCCCGCAGCTGGTGGCCGGGCCAATTGTGAGGGCATCGGGGTTTGTAAAACAAATTTACGAAGACTACCACCTCACCAAAGCGGAATTTGGCTGGGCGGTTTATATCATATTAAAAGGGTTGGTAAAGAAAATCTTTATTGGCGACTACATTGCGGTTAATTTTGTAGATCGGGTTTTTTCAGATCCCCTCTCCTATTCAGGCTTCGAAAACCTGATGGCGCTTTTCGGTTATTCCCTCCAGGTGTATGTCGATTTTTCGGGCTATACCGACATTGCCATAGGTGTGGCGCTGCTCATGGGTTTCCGGTTGCCCCCAAATTTTAATTCACCTTACAAAGCCAAAAATGTGGGCGAATTTTGGAAACGCTGGCATATTTCACTTTCGTCGTGGCTTAAAGATTACCTCTACATTCCCATTGGCGGGAACCGAAGCGGTTCGGTATTCAGCTACCTGAGCCTGGGAATTATCCTGGCCATTGTGGTACTGCTGGCAGGCAAACTCATCCTGATCCCCATTTTTGCAGGCACCGTTTTATTGTTCGCGGTACTGGCACGCCTTTTCCCGGCAGTAAAACGCTCCATCGACACCAACATCAACCTGATGTTAACCATGTTACTGGGCGGTTTATGGCACGGCGCTTCGTGGCAGTTTATCATTTGGGGCGGACTAAACGGGGTGGGATTAATCGTGTATAAATTCTGGCGAAAAATTAGTCCGTGGGAAAACAAAACAAACTGGCTGGCAACCGTTTGGAAAATCACCATCACTTTTTGTTTTATCACCGCCACCCGTATTTTTTTCCGGTCTGAATCGATGGAAGTGGTAAACGGAATGATGCACCAGATAGCAAACAACATGGATTTGTCCATCGTTCCCGAAGCAGTAGTGGCCTATAAATGGGTTTTCCTGATGATGCTTTTTGGTTTTTTCACCCACTGGCTCAGCTACAAATGGAAAGAGCGGATAAAAGATGCGTTTGTTGCTGCTCCTTTTGGGGTGAAGGTAGTCATTTCGGCCATTGTTGTTATTATTGTTTATCAATCCATTTCGGCCGATATGCAACCTTTTATCTACTTCCAGTTTTAGGCATCATTTTAAGATTGTTGCAATAAAAATCCCCAGATACGTTCCAAAAGCATACCCTAAAATTCCAATGGTGAGGCCCGAAATAATAACTTCTTTATTTTTGAGTGCGCCTGCAACAGCCGGTACAAAAGGGGGCGAATAGGTAAGGGCCGTAATGGCAATGATGGTAGTATCGGCATCTACCTTAAAAATTTTGGAAAGCCCCACATGAATCAGCATCGACCCGAAAACAACCCAAAATACATAAAGAAACAATTGCAAAAATTTTATCTGGAACATTTCACTCAGGTTGGCCATGGAGGAAACGGAAAGTGAAAAGATCAAAATCAGGTACATGCCCATTTGGAAACTGCTTTTCAGCCGGTTAACCGGTTT
Source organism: uncultured Mariniphaga sp. (assembly GCA_964422335.1). Taxonomy (GTDB): domain Bacteria; phylum Bacteroidota; class Bacteroidia; order Bacteroidales; family Prolixibacteraceae; genus CAYRBS01. Next base: position 11,610 of record CAYRBS010000054.1, read on the forward strand.
AATAAGCGAAGCCAACAGCCCCAGGGTCGTGATTGTTAAAATAACGGTAACCGTTTGGGCAGATTGCGGCACCAAAAAACTCAGTCCGCCCCCAATACCAAAAATAAGAACAGAAAGGGCCAGCGCTTTCAGCATAGCGGGCACTTCCTTTTTTCTGACCAGGCTTCTGTAGTCCTCCATGTGGCTGTATTCGGCCGACATGGCTTTTATTTTACTGGGTTCATGCACATCGCGAAACCGGGGAAGAAAGCTGTTAAACAAGCGTTGGGCTACGGTCATTAAAAACAACAGGGCTACGGCGCCAATAATCAGATCGTAAGTATGTGTTAAAATAAAGATATCGGGGCTCACATTTAGCGCGGTGCCAATGGCGGCAAGGTTGGGAGTCCCACCGGTGTAAACTCCGATAAGCATTCCTGAAACCTGCCAGGAGTTGGCTACCGATCCCCCAAAAAGGTAATATCCTGAAAAAATAGCAACAAGCAGGGAAGCCATAGCTAATACCAGCGACAAAACAGCCCCTTTGGCCATTTTGAGCCATTTTTTTAAATCGAGCGAAAAAAGCAGCAATGGAATGGCCAGTGGAATAACAATGGTTATAATCATATCCTGAACCGAGGCAATCTGGTTGGCCATCAGGTCCGATTCAGTAAGTTGCCCCGACTGGAAAAACTTCATCAGTTCATCGTCGGGCATTACCGTCCGGCCTTCCAGCAGTTCCCTGAAGCGCGCGCCCCGTGCGGGGAAAATACCAATGTTCCCAATCAGCAAACCCAGGACATAAGCCAGTACCACAGCTCCAAGGCGGTTCAAAAAATGAGAGATTTGGCATAAATAAATAAGAAGGACGGGAGCAAGCAGGTAAAAAAGGACCAACAACACTGTTATCACCATAAATTCCGGTTTTGCTGATGAAGGAAACAAACATAAGAAAATTATTTTGGATTTTGTTAT
>CAYRBS010000055.1:0-3109 GCA_964422335.1 uncultured Mariniphaga sp.
TTTAATACAGCCATTATTTCTATTTTTGAGTGAAAATTAGCGCAAATGGATATTGCAAAAAACATCGAAAAAATAAAATCAACCCTGCCTGATGGTGTTAAACTGGTGGCTGTTTCCAAAACCAAACCCAATGAAATGATTTTGGAAGCCTACCGTTCGGGGCACAAAATATTTGGCGAAAACAAAGCGCAGGAACTTATTCGTAAACAACCGGAACTTCCCGGCGACATCGAGTGGCATTTTATCGGCCACCTGCAGTCCAATAAAGCCAAATACATTACTCCGTTCGTGAGCATGATTCATGGCATCGATTCATTTAAAATATTGAAGACAATAAATAAAGAAGCCCGGAAAAACGACCGTGTGATTTCCTGTTTATTGCAATTCCATATCGCACAGGAATCCACCAAATTCGGATTGTCGGAAGAGGAGGCCCGGGAAATTCTGGAATCGGAAGCTTATGCTGCCATGAAAAATATTTCCATTGCCGGAGTGATGGGAATGGCTACCTTTACCGACGATGAAAAACAGGTGCGAGATGAATTCCGGATGCTGAAAACGATTTTCGATAATCTGAAAAACAAGTATTTCGGGGATGATCCGGAATTTAAAGAAATTTCCATGGGAATGTCGGACGATTATCGCATTGCAGTGGAAGAAGGCAGCACTATTGTGCGGGTTGGCAGTAAAATTTTTGGCGCACGATAACGTAAAATATTTACCGAAGGCAATTCTTCGGAACAACTTTTCCCGTAGGGATGCCTGCGGCAAAACTTTAAACTGAGTTAGATGGCAAATTTAGAAACATCCTACCTGGGGTTGCAACTAAAAAACCCGCTGGTAGCAGCAAGTTCGGGAATCACCGGTTCGGTGGAGAAAATTAAAAAACTGGAACAGGCCGGTATTGGCGCTGTAGTATTAAAATCGGTTTTTGAAGAACAGATTAACAACGAGGTAACCAGCATGTTGCGTCAGGATTCTCAAAATACCGGTTACCCGGAAGCGGAAGATTATATTCGTAATTATTTGCGTGATAATACGGTAACGAGTCATATTCAGCTTATAAGAGACGCAAAAAAGGCAGTTGAAATTCCGGTTATTGCCAGTGTAAATTGCGTTTCGGCAAGCGAGTGGACCACTTTTGCCAAAGATTTTCAGGAGGCAGGCGCCGATGCGCTGGAACTGAATATTTTTTACGTTCCGGTTGACCGTCATGAAAAACCCGGAGTGGTGGAGCAGCTTTATTTAGATGTGTTGCAAAAAGTCAGAAGGGAAGTTTCCATCCCGGTTTCGGTAAAAATCGGGTTGTACCACAGCAACATTATCGGCATGGTCGATAAACTGAAAGCCAATGGCGCCAGGGGTACTGTTATGTTCAACCGCTTCTACGAACCCGACATCAACCTCGATAAGCTGGAACTTACCTCTTCCGAAATTTTCAGTTCACCGGTGGAAATTCGCCATACCCTGCGCTGGGTTGGGCTGGTTTCATCCGAAGTTCCTGAAATGGATATTGCCGCTTCCACCGGAATTCACGACGGCCAGGCGGTTATCAAGCAGTTGCTTGCCGGAGCAAAAGTGGCCCAGTTGTGCTCCACGCTATATACCAACGGCAACGAGGTTATTCCTGCTATGCTTTCTGAAATTACCGCATTTATGCGAAAATGGAATTTCAAGCGGATAGAAGATTTTCGCGGCAGGTTGTCGTATAAAAACATCCCTGATCCGATGGTTTACGAGCGCTCACAGTTTATGAAATATTTCTCCGGCAAAACAAAGTAATTTTTATGAAGTACCTGAAACCGGTTTTGCCGGTTGGAATTTTTTTGCTGTTATTTTTTGCTGAATCTTTTCATGTTCATGGCCAGGAGGATGTGGCGCGTATTGATAATTCAAACGCAGATACCATTTTTTACTGTGACGGATCGGTTGAGGTGGCGCCTCAAATTTCCATTGAAAATCTTGAGTTTGAAAATTCTTCGGATGGCATAAAAATTTCCGTTGCCAACTACCAAAGAGGGGAAGATAGCCTTTTTTATACCGGCGGGAAGTTTTCTTCTGAATGGAATGGCGACAACGGAAACCTGGAATTGACCGGAACCGGAACGGTTGAAGACTACCAGGAGGCAGTAAGAAATGTGTTTTATGAATATCACGCCAGTGACTCCCTGCCCACTCCCCGGTCGTTTTCAATCACGTTGGTTGATGCCGACTACCTGCCGCATACCGGGCATTTTTACCTGTATATTAAAGACGACGGAATCTCCTGGTCGGAAGCAAAAGAAGAAGCTGCTGAAATGGACTATTATGGCCTGGAGGGCTATTTGGCTACCATCACCTCAATACAAGAAAATGATTTTATCTGGACAAAGATAGACGGGGTGGGGTGGATCGGTGCTTCTGATGCTGAAAACGAAGGAACCTGGGAATGGGTGACCGGACCGGAAGCGGGTACCGAATTCTGGCAGGGTAATTATACCGGTGGGCCGGTAAACGGGGAATATTCATTCTGGAACACAGAAGAGCCCAATAACCTGGGAGATGAAGATTATGCACATATAAACAACAATCCCAATGCGATTGACAAGTCGTGGAACGACCTGCCCAATGAGGGGGGATCGGGGTATTATCACCCGCAGGGATATGTTGTTGAATTCGGAGGCATGGACGGTGACCCGGATGTTCAGTTGTCGGCCTCGGCAGTGGTGGCATGGAGCCAAAAACCCGAAATGCAACTTCAAAATTTCGATTCGCTGGTTTGCGGCGAAAAGGAGCAACAGCTGATTCTGCAATTTGATGAGGAGGTTTCAACTGAGCTCACTTCGATTGATGGAAATGCCGGGGTAGAGGTGTTGGACGAATCGACATTATCTCCAACTGTTCAGGTAGAAGAATTTGGCGCCTACCAGTTTGAGCTGGAAATTACCAACCGGCACGAATGCACCTATTACGATACCATCGAAGTCAGGTTTCAGCACCAGCCAACAGCCGATTTTTTTATCGACGAAGAAAAATGCAAAGGCTATAACCTTGAAATAGCATTTACCGGAAACACGGAAGACACAGCTGAGTTTTACTGGTATTCAAACGATACGGTTTATGAATCGGG
>CAYRBS010000055.1:3209-12231 GCA_964422335.1 uncultured Mariniphaga sp.
TTACCGTTCACCCCATTCCAACGATTGATTTCGACTTTGAAAAGGACGTTTGTTACACCGAAAATGGAGCGGTGACCTACCAGGGTTCTGCCGGCGGGAATGATGATTTTTTGTGGGATTTATCTGACTTTCATGAGGATGAAGTGATCGAAAATCCCGGGAATTCACCGGGGCCGTTGTCCTTTCAGTTGACCGGACGTCCAACGGCGGAAATCGGTTTGCAGGTGGTTTCCGAATTTGGTTGCAAAACCGATACACTTTTTCGCACATTTAAGCGGAAACCGTTTTTTACCGTTTCTTCAGATACAATTGCCGGCTGCCCGCCACTGGAAACAGCCATGGCGCTTTCAACTTCCGATTCGGTTGATGACGTGAGTTACCAGTGGGATTTGGGTCATGGCCAAACCGCTGACGGCACTTCGGCAGAGCCGGTTTATACCCAAAGCAATCAGCATTTGGATGTTACCGTGATGGCGGCTTCTTCACTCACAGGCTGCAGGGACACCCTTCTTTTGCCCGGTAAAATTTTTGTCTATCCGGTGCCGGAAGCAGGCTTCAATGCCGATCCTTCTGAGGCGCTTATCAGCGACCCGGTTATTTATTTTGAGAATTCAACCGAGGGAGCTACGGATTATGACTGGGATTTTGGCGATAATTCTGCCGGTTCTTCCATTGAAAGCCCTGAACATCCCTACGAAGAAATGGGCCTGTACGATGTTTCCCTGCTGGTTACCAACGATTTTGGCTGTGCCGATTCTGCTTTTGCGGAGGTTTCGGTAGCATTCGACAAAGTATTTCCACCAACGGCTTTCTCGCCCAATGCTGCAAAATCGGAAGATCGGGAATTCCGGATTTATTCAGAAGGAATTGTTAATGATGGTTATAAATTGTTAATTTTTAACCGGTGGGGCGAGGTGATTTTTGAATCGAATAGCCAGGAAAAAGGGTGGGACGGAAAAATGAAAAACGGTGATAATGCCCCGTCCGGCGTTTATTCCTGGACGATCCAGTACTTCGATTTTTTGGGAAAAAAGCATGCGCAACAGGGAACGGTAACTTTATTTTACTGAAAAAAAGCCCTAACAAATGGCCCTTTCTTTTCGTAGAAAAGGTTACTATGGATTCTGATAATAAATATCGAAACGAGTATGAAAACTACCCACCCTACAAAGTGTACTATCACAAAAGTGTTAAGTACCACTTTTCCCATGAAAGGTTTGTGGTGCCCTGGCAGTTGGAAGAAAGCAACGAAGAAAATAAGGATACCAGGTAGGGACATTCTGTTTTGGGAAGTTTTAAGATTGAGGGGCAGTTTCTTTGTCCTTTAAATTTTTTATGTCCTTTTTCCCGGTGTTTTCAAATCATCGGGATCAGTAATTTGTCCCGGGGAGGGATATCTTTTTTTTGACCCAGAAAGAAAGTCACGGAGATTTCGTGTGTTCCGTAACTGTAATTTGCAAGCTCAGATAGTGTGAGGTCGAAACTATATCCCAGCTGAAATTTTTCGTGGGCAAACCCGGCCAGGGCGATAATGGCGTCGGGCCTTGTGTCGATGTTGTTACGAAACCATGCCCCGAAAAGAAACGATTTTTCAATCATGTAAATTCCCAGGTTGAGTTGTTTGAAACTGCCTTGTTGCTGGTATAAAATATTGGGTGAAAGGGTAAAAACCCGTGAAAGCAGTCCGTGGTGCAACCGGTGCATCCGCGCTCCGGCATGAAGGGTTGTTTTAAGCGGCAGTTTTCCTTTTTGGTCGCCTTCAATAATCGATTCGTCGGGCCGGGTGAGATGATGTACGGTGGCTCCCCAGAAATATTCATGGTGCTGGCCGACTGCCCCAATTGCGAAGTCGGGGTAAAACTTTTTTTCATCGGAATACCCGGCAGAAATCCATTCAGAAATTTCCCCGCTCAACTGGTCAATCCCCGAAGGAAAAACCAGGTTATTGGTATTAAATTGTTTTAAAACCATGCCTCCCTGAAGTCCCAGGGTCATAAAGCTTTCGTGGCCAAGCTGTAAATGATACGAATAAGCAAACGAAGCAGAATTGCTGTTTATCACATTGTTGAGTTCCTGGTCGCGGGTAACCTGAAGCCCGAAACCGGCATTTGTGTTTTCCAGCAACTGGTCGTACGAAAGCGAATAGGTGGTGAAAGTGGCTCCTTTTTGGGGCCATTGGTTCCGGTAGTTCAGTACCATACGTGGCAACTCGCTTGTACCCGAAAATGCAGGGTTCAGAAATACCGGGTTGGCAAAAAACTGGGAAAACCCGGGGTCTTGAGCCGAAATAAATCCGGAAAAAGAAAGGAAAACTATAAGGAAAGACCAGCGACGCATTAAAATCAAATTACTTTTTTCTGCCGGGCAAAGTAGTAAAATTAAAACGACTTTTTGGGTGGTGCCCACGGGTTTTTTTCATCAAAATGAATATAGGGCACAACGAGTCCCAGGCTGACTTCCCCAAAAAAAGCCGGTTGTTGGGTGGGTACAGAATAAGCTCCGCCGGCTGCAAAATTGAGTTTGAAATGTTGGAATTTCCAGCCTAAAATGCCCCCTATTCCGTGAATGTTATCGGTGTAATTATTTTCAAGAAACAAGCCAAACAGGTGTTCTGTCTGCTCCATCCTGAACCCGGCCCGCGATCGAAACATGTCTTCCGCATAAAGAATCACCACCTCAGGACTGGCTTTAAACGGTTGTGAAACCAACCCTTTCTTTTTGCCTTTCATTTTCCGGGCGAAATGAAAAATGAGATGAAACGGGGCCTGTTCCGGTAACTCTTCATCGGGCACCAGGTTTTCCCAATTAGAGTAAACTGCCGAAAAGCCCAGTTCGGTAAAGGGTGAATGCCACAAAAGCCCGGCCCGCGGACGAACCAGGTTGTACCTCCTGAAATCTTCTCCTGGTGGGCTGGGGGGCTCGAGTTGTTTGTCGAGTACTCCGTCGATGGCATTTACAAACCATTGTTTTGTGGCCACCCGGTAGTTGATGTTGAAAGAGGGAATGATTTGCCCCGATTTGCGGATTTCAATTGGTTTTGAAAATGTAAACCCGGCCCCGGTGGTGTTGGTGTTCATTTTTCCGGCTAACCCCTGGTAAAAATAAAATGCCATCCCGCTTTTCATTTTTTCTGACCACCTGTCGTGGGTGAGGGTAAAGGCATGGTTCAGTTCGTTTTCAGGTTGCGAAGAAAACTGTAAGCTGCTCCAGGTGCTTGTGTTTTTATTGATTCCGGCGTAGGATGGATTCAGATGCAGCCGGTTGGAATAGGGGAGTAACCCCTCTTCGGTTTGCGACCTGCCAGTGAAACTTGCCAGAAAGAATATGAAAACCCATTCTATTTTTAACCTGTTTTTCAAAATTGGTTACTGTACTTTTTCAACTAACGATAAAGGTGAGGATTTCGTGTAAAAAATACTTCTTTTGTTCATCGGCATCTTTAAGCGCCTCATGAATTTTGTTTGCCGATTCTTTTTTAATCTTCTCGTCGGGGTAAGATTTCATGTTTTCAATAACGGTAAAAGCTTCAAACCCTGTTTCCCAGTCCTCGTTGATAACCAGTTCAACAAAAAGCGGCAGGTAATCTTTGTAGTCCAGCCCGTTTTGCCAACAGGCCGTAGTTAGTTTTTTACGTATCGGCAGGTAGGCGGGATTCCGGAGTGCATCTGTTAACACAGGTACCGCATCGCTCATCTTTAATCCGCCAAGAATGGTAGTAATTTCCTGTTCCACTTCTTTTTCCGGATTGGATTTCAGTAAATCGAAAAGCAGCGGCAGATATTCTACATTTCCGTGTTCTTTCAGGGTGTTTAGTGTCGAAACGACTGTGCCTGTATCTGCTGAAAACAGGTTTGCTTCAATATTCTTATCCAGTTTGTCTTTTTGCATACATTTGAATTTTAAATGGCAAAATTAATGATTTTTCCGGGTCGCGCTTAAAAAGTAAGTATGACCTTAAATAGTTACCTTTGCGGCGCATGGGAAATATTGATGAACTGAGGAATGCGAACATCCGTCGGCTTATGTTTAAATATTTTGTGCCGGCATTTGTGGGTGTATTTGTAAATGCGCTCTACAATATTGTGGATCGTATTTTTATTGGACAGGGAGTGGGGGCGGAAGCCTTGTCCGGTATTTCTGTTATTTTTCCTGTAATGTTGATAATGATTGGGTTTGGGATGCTCATTGGCATTGGCACCGGAGTGTATGTTTCCATTAATTTGGGCAGAAAGAGAATGGAGCGGGCAGAACAGACATTGGGTACCGGTTTTGCCATGATGATACTGGTTTCTGCAATTATTATGCTGGTTACCTATCTTTTGAAAGAACCCATTTTGCGATCATTTGGTTCCACCGAAGAAACCTTTCAGTATGCCAACGATTACCTCAATATTATCCTGGCAGGAACCCCGTTTATGGTGGTGGGCTTTTCGCTGAACAATGTTATCCGCTCAGAAGGAAATGCCCGGATAGCTATGTATTCCATGATTTTGAGCGCCGGAACCAACCTCATACTCGATCCTGTTTTTATTTTCTGGCTCGATATGGGAGTGAAGGGCGCCGCTTATGCTACCGTTATTTCGATGTTTATTTTGATGGTTTGGGTGCTGGTGCATTTTATGGGTACCCGTTCAGTCATTAAACTTAAAAAAAGGAATATACGGATCAACTGGGGCATTTTAACTGAAATTGTGGCCATCGGGATGGCGCCGTTTTCCATGCAAATTGCCAACAGTTTTGTACAGGGATTACTGAATAAAAAACTGATTGAATATGGCGGCGATTTGGCCGTGGGGGCCATGGGAATTGTAAACTCTGTGCTTTCGCTGGTAATCATGGCTATTGTGGCCGTCAACATGGCATCGCAGCCCATTATCGGGTTTAACTATGGCGCCAAATCGGTTGCCCGGGTAAAAGAAGCACTGCGTATTTCACTGATTGCCGCATCCCTGATTGCAGTGGGTGCTTTTACCTTTATTGAGGCCATGCCGGGTGTTATTGTACGGCTGTTTAACAGCGACAGCCTGGAACTGTACAACATTTCGGTGCATGGCCTGCGGCTGGTAATTATGGCGCTTCCACTTGTGGGGTTTCAGGTAGTGGCGTCACACTTTTTCCAGGCAATTGGGAAAGCTAAAATTGCCATGTTTGCCACCCTTTTTCGGCAGGTGATCGGGCTCATTCCGTTACTTTTTATCTTACCTGAATTTTGGGGAATTACCGGAATATGGGTTGCTTATCCCATTGCCGATTCCATGTCGGCAACGGTAGTTGTGTTTCTGCTGATTCGCCAATGGAGAAGACTGCCGCAAATTGCAGAAGGGAAACCGTAAGTTTTGGGATTTACCCTGCTACGTGGACGTAATTTCTTTCTCCACAATCGTACCCGTTTCTTTTACTTTTAAAATCACTTTTTTGCGTCCGTCCGGAAGGATTTCTTCTTTTACCAGCCAATGGTTTTGGTCGTACTCCACAAATGCCGAAAGCGGTTCTGCTTCCTCCAGTCCGCGCCATTCGTTCAGTTCCACGGGTTCCCATTTTTTGGTTTTGGCCGATTTGTAACAGGCATCCATAATGGCATTCACCACATACCCATCGTAAAAATCTTCGGTGGGTTTTTCCCCGGCTTCAATGGCATTAAACATATTGGTAAACATGTCGTTGTAGCCCAGTTCGTGTACTTCATCACCTACCGGAAAAAGCCAGCCCGAGTCGGATTCTGCTTTTTCGGCCACATACCCTTTTTTGCCCGGCGCCGAAAACATTTCGAGTCCGGTGCGCAGGAAATTATCAATACGAATGGAGCCGTCAACCCCCGCCACTTCGTCTTTTAATTCCATACCGCCCCGGAAACACCAGCTTACCTCAAACTGACCGATGGCGCCGTTTTGATAACGCACCAGCCCAATTGCGTGGTCTTCGGCAGCAATGGGTTTTACCTGTGTATCTGCCCAGCATACCACTTCAACGGGCCGGATGTTTTTGCCAATAAAACTGCGGCCAATCTCAATGCAGTGACATCCCAAATCGACGATGGCCCCGCCACCCGATTTTTCCGGGTCCCAGAACCAGTCGCTGTGGGGCCCGGGATGTGCTTCGCGCGAGCGCACCCATAACACTTTCCCAATGGCGCCGTTTTCTACCGATGCGTGTGCTTTCAGGTGTTTGGGCGTGTAAACCAGGTCCTCTAAGTAACCGTGAAAAACGCCTGCCTGTTCCACCTTTTGTAAAATTTCCCAGGCCTCCTTTGCATTGCGTCCCAGCGGTTTGGTGCACAATACCGGTTTTCCCGCATCGGCGGCGGCAAAAATGGCTTCTTTGTGCAAATCGTTGGGAAGGCCGACTACCACTACATCCACCTCGGGATCGCTGACAGCTTCCTGTAAATTAGTGGTACTTTTGGGAATATTGTTTTCATCGGCAAATTTGGCTCCCCGTTTTTCGGAGCGCGAATACACGGTAACTACTTGGTCGCGACTGCGCAACCCATGTAACGACATGGTGTAAAACGTACCGATTAACCCGGTTCCTAACATGGCTACCTTCATGATTCTGAGTTTTTGATTTTGTTTTTGCTAATGTAATAAATTGAATTCTTTTGGGAAACTTAATTTTCTTAAATTCGGCCTGAATTTTAAAACATCAATAATGAAGTTCCCGTTTCTGCTGCTTTTGCTTTTGGGTGTTGGTTTTCAAATGTGCCGGCAGCCAGCCGGATACGTTTACAACGAAGGATATATTTACGGAACCAATTATCATATTGTTTATGAAAGCCCTTCCGGAGAGGATTTCCACAATGAAATACAGTCGAAGCTCAACGAATACAACCGGACTTTTTCTACGTTCGATTCCACTTCTGTTATTTCAAAAGTGAATAACAATCAGCCGGTTGAACTGAATAAACTTTTTACAGAATGTTTTAGCAGGGCCATGGAAATTTCGGAAATTACCGGTGGTGCGTTCGACATTACCGCCGGCCCCATGGTAAATGCCTGGGGTTTTGGGCCCGAAGAACGCCGGAAAATGACCCCTGAAATAATCGACAGCCTGAAGAATATCACGGGCTATCAAAAAGTTCAGCTCCGGGACCAGCGTATTGTCAAGGAAAACCCGGAAATGAAACTCGATATGAGCGCTATTGCCAAAGGTTACACCTGCGATTTACTGGGAGATTTTTTAGCAGAAAAAGGGTGTGAAAATTACATGGTGGAGATTGGCGGCGAGGTAGTTGCCAAAGGCGAAAACGAAAAGGGGCGGGTGTGGACCATTGGCATTAGCAAACCCGATGAAACGGCGTTTTTTGCTTCCAACGACCTGCAGGCAAAGGTACAACTGCCGGGTCATTCCCTGGCAACATCAGGAAACTACCGGAACTTTTATGTGGAGGACGGGCAAAAATATGCGCATACCATCGATCCGGAAACCGGATACCCGGTGGAACACAGCTTGCTCAGCGCCACCGTGTTGGCAGGGAATTGTATGGATGCCGATGCTTTCGCCACCGCGTTTATGGTGCAGGGGTTGGAAAAGTCCATCGAAATTGCCGGAAATATCCCGGAAATAAAAGTTTACTTTATTTATGCCGACGGGGAAGGGGAGAACCAGATCTACATGTCAGACAGTTTTAAAGACCACCTGGTAGAATAAAAAAAGCCGGAAATTATTCCGGCCCTGAAAACTATTTACTAATACTTACGATTTTAACCTTTTTGTAATCGATTTCCCGGTTCACCCTGGCCCTTTCCATTTTATCCTGGGTTTGGGCACAGGCTATCCCCTGTTTTTTCAGGTGCTTGTTTCCGCCCACATGCGTATTGGGAAACTTCCCACCTTTTTTTAACAGGATTTGGGTGGCAAGCCCTAATAAAGCAATGGAAACCAATGCTATTGCCAATAATATAACTTTAATCAAATCCATATTTTATCCTCTTTTTTATCCGGTGCAAAATTACATCTTTCTTTAATACATATCTAAAAAAAGAACCTTTTCATCGGGAAAATGTTGCCGGTTGACTAAATTTTTTTTCGGAATCATTTCAAACCCCCTGATTTTTGTAATTTTAGTTCAATTTTAAATTACACGAATCATGGAAAAGCATATTAACGTGGTAGCTGCCCTTCATATCGGGTTGAGCATCGTGGGTATCCTGATGGGGATTTTTGTTTTTACTATCCTGCACTTTGCCGGTGACATATCGGACGATCAGCAGGCGCAATTTATTTTATCCATTGTTGCCAAGGCACTGGTTGGTTTTATTATTTTTCTGAGCATCCCGGGTATTATTGCCGGAATCGGGCTTTTTAAACGGAAAGAATGGGCGCGGATTCTGGCTCTCATTATAAGTGTAATTAATTTGCTAAATTTTCCGCTGGGAACTGCTGTGGGCGTTTATAGCATTTGGGCGTTGGTACAGCCCGAGGTGGTTGAACAATTTAAACAGATTTAATGGTTCAGTACGAAATTAAAATTACAGGAAGGGTGCAGGGAGTTGGATTTCGGTATTTTGTGCAAAAACGTGCTTCCGAACTGGATATTAATGGCTGGGTGAAAAACACACCCGACGGCGGCGTTTTGGTGATGGCACAAGGCGATGAAAAGGATATAGAGACTTTTCTTGAGCATCTCCGCATGGGACCTTCGATGGCGCGGGTAACCGGCTTTACCAAAAGCGAACTTCCTGATATGGAAAGGTTTGATGACTTTCGGGTCAAATATTGAAGGAAGCCGGAACAGATGCCAACTGTATTTACGGAGACAGGAATGAAAAAAAATGAAGGTCTTTACCAAAGATAACCTTTACTTTGTGAGATATTTAAAAAACCGCAGAAGTACATAAAAATGAAAAGTTACCATCTTACCCCTTCTCAATTCAGGGAAGAAGGGAAAAAAATCATTGACTGGATTGCCGATTATTATGAAAACATCGAAAAATACCCTGTGTTGTCGCAGGTAAAACCGGGCGATATTATTTCGTCGCTCCCCGAAAAACCGCCCCAAAAAGGCGAACCGATGGATGCAATG
>CAYRBS010000056.1:0-12038 GCA_964422335.1 uncultured Mariniphaga sp.
GTGCCGGTGCCGGTTGAAGAGGCCAAAGGAAAAGTGCTGTACGTGTGGTTCGATGCACCCATTGGTTACATTTCGGCCACCCGCGAGCTGACGCCCGAATGGGAAAAATACTGGAAAGACCCGGAAACCCGGCTGCTCCATTTCATCGGGAAAGACAACATCGTATTCCACTGCATCATATTTCCCAGCATGCTGAAAGCCGAGGGCACTTTTAACCTGCCCGACAACGTGCCTGCCAACGAATTCCTGAACCTCGAAAACGATAAAATTTCCACTTCGCGCAACTGGGCGGTGTGGTTGCACGAATACCTCCTTGATTTTCCGGGAAAAGAGGATGTGCTGAAATATGTACTGACGGCCAATGCCCCGGAAACCAAGGACAACGATTTTACCTGGAAAGACTTTCAGTCGCGCAACAACAACGAACTGGTGGCTATCCTCGGCAACTTTGTTAACCGGGCGCTGGTACTCACCAATAAATATTACAATGGCCATGTACCTGAAAGGGGCGCACTCTCCGATTACGACCGCGAAACGCTTACTTCCATCTCCACTATTAAAGAAGCTGTAGAAAAAAGCCTGGATACCTTCCGGTTCCGTGAAGCGCTGAAAAATGCCATGGACCTGGCAAGACTGGGCAACAAATACCTGGCCGACGAGGAGCCATGGAAACTATTCAAAAAAGAACCGAAAAGGGTGGAAACCGTTTTGAATATCTGCCTTCAGATTTCCGCCAGCCTCACCATTGTGCTGGAACCGTTCCTGCCTTTCAGCATGAACAAACTCCGCGGATTTCTGAATTTCGAAAAACAGGATTGGGAAAAACTTGGAAATATTGACTTAATTGCTCCCGGGCACAAAGTGAACGTCCCGGAACTTCTTTTTGAAAAAATTGAAGACAAGGTAATTGAAGCGCAGTTACAAAAACTGTTCGACACCAAAAAAGCCAACGAACTGAACGAATCCACTGCCAATCCGGAAAAAGAAAAAATCCAGTTCGATGATTTTGGCAAAATGGATGTGCGCGTGGGTACGGTGCTGGAGGCCGAAAAAGTGGCCAAAACCAAAAAGCTGTTAAAGCTGAAAATCGATACCGGTTTTGACAAACGGACCGTTGTTTCAGGCATTGCTGAATACTACAAACCGGAAGACCTGGTTGGCAAACAGGTTTCCATCCTGGTTAACCTGGAACCCAAAAAACTACGCGGCATTGAATCGCAGGGTATGATTTTATGCGCAGAAAATGCCGACGGGACACTTTCGATCGTTTCGCCCGACCAAAAAGTAAAAAATGGCTCAGAGATAAAATAACGGGGTTCATTAACGATATTAATTTGTGATTTAAAACACAGCATCAACTCCTGTTGGTGCCTTCCTGTAAGGTGCAGTACTGCCCGTCAGCTGACGGACGGATCGGCAACTTACCCAATATATATCAACCGCTTTTGTTCGCAAAGGCGGTTTTTTTTATAAACTCCGGGGGGAACAAAAGCGGGGGAAAAATGCTGTTGGGCACGCATGTAATTTGAAATTTGGCACAACATTTGATGTTTATTATTAACTGCTTCAAAGCCAAAGCAAAGTTCTTATACGTTCAGTTAGTACTATATAAATTCAGCCATCAGATTCGTTGGCTTTTTAATTCCCGGCGGCATCTTTAAAAGGTGCCGCTTTTTTTTGCATGTACCGTCGGAAAAAACTTCTGCAACCCGATAAGCTTTCACTTTAAATGGAATCACTATCTTTGTCGTTTCAATAAAAACACAGGTAAAATGTTGGATAAAATCAAGGCATTACAACAGGAAATTGAGAAAGCAACAGCTTCGTCGGTAGAAGATGTTGAAGCGCTTCGGATAAAATATATAAGCAAAAAAGGAAGCATCAATCAACTTTTTGCCGATTTTAAAAATGTTCCCAACGATCAGAAAAAAGAGGTGGGAAAAGCCATCAACGATCTTAAAAATTTTGCCCTTGAGAAAATCAACAACCTGCGCAGTTCGTTTCAAACCGATGGCGCAGATAGTTCGGGGATGGATTTAACCATGCCGGGCGAGCCCCTGAAACTGGGAACCCGCCACCCGCTCTCGCTGGTAAAAAATGAAATTATCAACATTTTCGGGCGGCTTGGATTTACGGTGGCCGAAGGTCCGGAGATTGAAGACGACTGGCACGTATTTTCTGCCCTCAACTTCCCGCCCGAGCACCCGGCCCGCGACATGCAGGATACTTTTTTTATTGAAAAAGATCCCGATGTGTTACTGCGCACCCATACTTCCAGTGTCCAAATCCGTGTAATGGAACATTCCCAGCCACCCATCCGGGCCATTTTCCCCGGCAGGGTTTTCCGCAACGAAGCTATTTCAGCTCGGTCGCATTGTATTTTCCACCAGGTGGAAGGACTGTATGTGGACGAAAACGTTTCGTTTGCCGACCTGAAACAAACATTGCTCTATTTTGCCAAAGAACTGTTTGGCGAAGATACCCAAATCAGGCTGCGCCCTTCGTTTTTCCCGTTTACCGAACCCAGTGCCGAAATGGATGTAAGCTGTTCTATCTGCGGCGGCAAAGGTTGCAATGTTTGCAAATATACCGGTTGGCTCGAAATCCTGGGTTGCGGCATGGTAGATCCCAATGTGTTGGAAGCCTGCCATATTGATAGTCAGAAATATACCGGTTTTGCATTCGGAATGGGCATTGAACGCATTGCTATGCTCCGCTATGGAATAAAAGATATCCGGCATTTTTTCGAAAACGACATCCGCTTTTTAAAACAGTTCGATTCGGCAATATAACCGGGAACCCGCCCCTGCCAGGTTCAGCCCAAAAGCCTCCCACCCTTCTTTTAACTTATACAAAACAAGGACATTATTAAACTATTTGGTGCACTTATACGTTTTATGCCATTAATAGTAAATTAACAATAAACGCATTTTTCTATGTTGCAAAACATATATCAATTAAAATGCATACTTTTGCAGAAGACTTTTAAGTCTTTTTTTAATAAAAATTAAAAACAATGGAAACAAAAGCAAGTCAGAATCAGATTGTTATTACAACAAACCCTGAGAATGAGAAACAAAAGCTGCCCGCGAATATCTTACTCACGCTGGCAGCAGGTGCTATTGCCGGAGTGGCAATTATTTTTGGCCTCTTTTGGGGGGCAGAAATGCTTTTAAGCCTTTGATTTTAAGGTGTAAGAAAACAAGTTTGAAACGATAGAAAAGAGCCTGCTTAATTTTAGCAGGCTTTTTTTATGGTTGTTTCCTTTCCTTAAAATACCGCCCCTAAAAAGTTGCAACTGTTTTAACCAGCAACCTGATAACATTTTCAACATTCTGTTTAAAAACCTTTATCACCTCCTCCCAGGTAACCGGTTCTTCGTCTGTTTTCCAGCAATCGTAATCGGTGCTGAGGGCAACAGCAGCATAGGGGATACCCATCTCGTTGGCCAGGATGCACTCCGGAGCCACCGACATATTGATAACATCGGCTCCCCATGCACGGAACATGTTCGATTCGGCACGGGTAGAAAAACGGGGCCCCTCGATGGTTAATACCGTTCCCGAGGGATGAAAACGCAGGTTTAACTCTTTTGCAGCTGAAATAAGGTTTTCCCTCAGCTGCTTATCGAATGGTTCGGCCATGGGGGAATGTTTCAACTCCCCGTTTTCAAATTTCTCGTGAAACGTAACTTCCCGGTGACGGGTGAAATCAATAAACTGGTCGAGAATTACCAAATCGCCGCGTCCGATTTCTTCGCGAAGACTGCCACAGGCAGTGGTTACAAGAATATGTGAGCAATCCAGTTCACGAATCGCCCAAAGGTTGGCGCGGTTATTCACCTGCGATGGCGGAATGGAATGATCTCTCCCATGACGCGAAAGAATCGCCACCTCAACTCCTTTTATGTTCCCGGTTTTAAAACTGGAAGACGGCTCGCCGTAGGGCGTTTTGACAATTGTTTCGCCGGGATTTTTTAAAATGCCGGGATCTTCAAGCCCGGAACCACCAATAATAGCAATCTTCATTTTATTCTGTTTTAGATTTTTCAAAGGCATTTTCTTCATTACAGCAATAAATTAAATGGTATTTAAAAGTCATTTCATACCCGCTGTTTTCAAGCTTCCGGCTCAATAAGAAAAAAGCTTCAGAATACTTTCTCTATTTGCTTTACAGATACCGCGCTCGGTAATTAGTCCGGTTACCAGCCGTGACGGTGTTATATCGAAACCAAAGTTGGCGACGGGGCTGTTTTCAGGAATCAACCGGACAGATTGCATCGCTGTACCGGTCCATCCCTCAATCATGGCCACCTCCTCTGCTCCCCGCTCTTCAATTGGAATTTCGGTCAGGCCATTCTCCATTTCCCAGTCGATGGAGGTGGACGGAAGTGCCACGTAAAACGGGACATGGTTGTCTTTTGCAGCCAGGGCCTTCAGGTATGTACCAATTTTATTGGCTACATCGCCGGTAACGGTTGTACGGTCGCTGCCAACCAACACCACATCCACCAACCCGTGTTGCATAAGATGTCCCCCGGTGTTGTCGGCAATTACGGTATGCGGAATTCCCTCCTCGCCCAGTTCAAAAGCAGTGAGCCTTGCCCCCTGGTTGCGGGGCCGGGTTTCGTCCACCCAAACGTGTACCGGAATTCCCTTGTGGTGTGCCTTATAAACAGGCGCCGTGGCTGTTCCCCAATCGATGCAGGCCAGCCACCCGGCATTGCAGTGCGTTAAGATATTTACCGTGTCCTTTTTCTTCCGGTAGATTTCTTCGATGATTTCCAGTCCGGCTTCACCAATCTTCCCGCCAAACCGGATTTCTTTTTCTTTCAGATCGTTTGCTTTCGCCAGAATCTTTTGAACCGCTCCGGCATTTATTTCTTCTTTTAGACTAAAAATAAACTGCATCATTTCGTCCACTGCAAAAGCCAGGTTTACCGCGGTGGGGCGGGACGACTTCAAAAAACCGGCTTTCTCCTTTATGAAATGCTCAAAATTTCCGCCACGAAACTCCAGCACAGCCAGGTACATGCCATAAGCCGCAGTAACTCCTATGAGGGGGGCGCCGCGAACGGCCATCTCTTTGATGGCAAAAAAACAATCGTCCACCGTCTTTAAATCCAGTACTTCAAACTGAAAAGGAAGTTTGCGCTGATCAATTACCTGAACAATTGTCGCGTCTCCTTCCTTTAACCAAATAGTATGGTAATGTTTACCGTGAATTTGCATGAATAGAAATGAATTAAAATTACGAACAGAAATCTTTATATTCACAGGCTAAAAATAGCAAAATGAAGGCAGACCTTACAAATATTAAAAATTTCATTTTCGATTTGGGAAATGTTTTGCTCGATCTCGATTTCAATGCATCTGCAAATGCTTTCCGGAAACTGGGGCTGGAAACCGGGGTAATCGACTATCAGTTAGCATACACCGACCCGGTTTTTTATAAACTTGAAGTGGGGAAAATTTCACCCGAAGATTTTCGCAACAAAGTGCGCGAACTTCTGAAAAATCCCGCCGTCTCCGATAAAGAAATAGACGATGCCTGGTGTGCCATGCTTGGAGATATACCGGCCCATCGAATCCGGTTGCTGCAAAGGTTAGGGGAAAATTTCAGCATATTCCTTTTCAGCAACACCAATCACATACACACCAGCCGGTTACATGCATGGTTCAGGGAAAAAAACGGGATAGAATTCCCCTCCCTTTTTGTAAAAGATTTTTATTCGCACCAGATTCACGAACGGAAGCCCGATATCAGTTCTTACAAAAAAGTAATTGAACTGGCAGATGTAAACCCGGCAGAAACCCTGTTTGTGGACGACCTGGAAAAAAACATCGCAGGTGCAAAAAAAACCGGACTGAAAACATTCTGGCTGAAAAACGGGATGGAAATTTCAGAGGCACTTTCGTTCCTTTAAAAAATTTAATTTTGCCCACGTTTTATTCATAATAAGCAAAAAATGGCAACTATTTTAAATATTGAAACATCCACCGAAGTGTGTTCGGTAGCCCTTTCAAAAAACGGGAAAATGATTTTTGAAAAAGAAACGCTGGAAGGGCTGAATCACTCTGAATTGCTGACTGTTTTTATTGAAAATCTTTTCAATGAGGCCAGCATGAAAGCCGGCAGCATAGATGCGGTAGCAGTAAGTATGGGGCCGGGGTCGTACACGGGCCTGCGCATTGGTGTTTCAGTGGCCAAAGGGATGTGCTACTCGCTTGGAATTCCGTTAATTGCTGTTGGCACGCTTGATGCCCTGGGGAAATTTACCGCGGCGGAAAAACAACAGTTTCTTCCTGAAACGGGGGATCCGGAAAAAACCCTTTTTTGCCCGATGATTGATGCCCGCCGTATGGAAGTTTACACCGCTCTGTATGATTCGGCAGGAGAAATAAAAGAACGGGTTTCAGCCAAGATTATTGATGAAAATTCATTTTCGGCATATTTGAACAAACGCCCCATCCTTTTTTTTGGGAACGGGGCAGCCAAGTGCAAAGAGGCCCTCAACCACCCCAATGCGTTATTTCTGGGGCCCGTTAAAGCTTCGGCACGGTTTATGATAAAACTGGCAGAAGAGAAATATAACAGAAACGAATTTGAGGACGTTGCATATTTTGAGCCATTTTACCTGAAAAACTTTATTGCAACCGTCCCGAAAAACAAAATGATGCCATGAAGAAAATAATTATAATAGCTTTATTAATTTTAGGTCTTTCCCTCACTTCGGAAGCCAGGAAAGAAAAAATTACTTTCGACCTGAAATTTGGATTTATTAAAGGTGGGGAAGCCGAGTTAATTATTTCAGATACCATTTTCGACAATAAAAAAGCACTTCATTACTACCTGGAAGGCCGGACCACAGGGGTCACCGATAAATTGTTCGGTGTGAACGACATCTATGAAACCACCGTAGATGCCGAAACACACTTGCCATTAAAATCCATCCGGAACATCAAAGAAGGAAAATACCGCTGGTACAACGAAACACTCTACTACCATGATATTGATTCCATCGACAGCCAAAAATCGGGCATGAGAAACATTCCCGAAAACCTGGTTGATATCGTTTCGGTATTCTTTTATTTTATAAACCACCACTTGACAGATGACCTGGAGAAGGGAATGAAAGTAGTCCTCCCAACTTTTCATGCCGATAAAATTTCGGATGTAACCATCCAATACGTAGGCGATAAAAAAATAAGTAACGATTCAGGGGAAATTGATTGTTACGTATTGGCTCCTTCGGTTGACAAAGGAAAACTTTTAAAACGTTCCGACGGGTTAAAATTTTTCATTTCCAAAGAAACAAAAATGCCGGTACTGCTTGAATTCGATATGCGTGTAGGGGCTTTGCGGGCCAAACTAAAAAGTCACGAAGTGGATGGGGAAGCACAGGCAACCCGTTAAAAACACATTTCCTGCTTCAAATAACCCCGGAATGTATTGGTTTTAAACCGATTTATTTATTTTTGCACCGGTAAAAAAAGTAAAAGAAAAATTCATGGCAACAACAGCAGATTTTAGAAACGGTATGTGCATCAACTACAAAGATGATATATACACCATCGTTCATTTTCTACACGTAAAACCAGGGAAAGGGCCGGCATTTGTCCGCACAAAACTGAAAAATGTAAAAACCGGCAGGGTCGTTGAAAATACCTTCTCTTCAGGTGTAAAAGTAGAAGAAGTACGGGTGGAACGCCGCCAGTACCAGTATTTATACAAAGACGACATGGGTCTCAATTTTATGAACACAGAAACCTTTGAGCAGTTACCGATACAGGAATCGATGATTGAAAATTCAGACCTGCTGAAAGAAGGGCAAGTGGTTGAAATTAACTTTCATGCAGAATCCGAAACGCCTTTAACAGTTGAAATGCCTCCGTTTGTTGAACTCCAGGTAACCAATACCATCGAGGGGGAGAAAGGGAACACGGCCAGCTCAACGGCACTAAAACCTGCAACCCTTGAAACCGGGGCCGAAATTATGGTACCCATGTTTATCAATCAGGATGAAATGATAAAAATAGATACCCGCGACCGTTCCTACAGCGAACGGGTGAAACAATAAAATAACAAATAATACAGGAGAATCCGGGTTGAGTTTTCAGGCCGGATTTTTTATGCACCGGTTTTTACCGGATCTTCACGGCGGGAGTAAATATCGATGGCCACAATCATGGCCGTAAAACCCCAAAAAGGCACCGAAAGTTTATCGGTATCGAGGAAATTATTCAGAAAGCCGTGAACATAATATGTAACCAGCCCCAACAGGGCAGCCAGCAAAATTCCTCTCAACCGGGCGTTGTTTAGCCTTAACCAAGTGCGCACAGCGGTATAAACCACGGTTAAAAGAATCAGCAGGAACGTAACAAGCCCCAACACTCCCGATTCCGACAACGCGCTAAGATATTCACTGTGGGCATTTCCCCCGTCACCGGCATTTGTACTGATAATGGTGCGATCTTTTTTAAGTTGAAAAGCAGCATAATTAAACATGTAGGTGCCTGGCCCAAAGCCAAAAACAGGCCGGTCTTCAAACATCCGGAGGGCCGAGCTCCAGCGGTTAAGGCGTTCGAGGTTCGATACATCGGTTGTAATATTGGCACTGGAAGAAAAATGCTCCCTGAGATTGGAAGAGGACTCATCGGAATTGCGTTCAAGATACATAACCATTTGCGACTGAAACGAAAGTACCAGCACAATAGAAACTGCCGCTGTTATGAATAGGTGTTTAAAACTGATTCGAAGTTTCAGGATGCCCCAAACTCCCAATGCTGCTATCATGCTCACCCACGCAGCCCGGCTGTATGAAAGGATAAAAGCAGAAATCATAATGCCAAAAACAATCCATGAAAAAATCCTTACCCTTTTTGAATAGTGGCGGCTGAAAGCAAATAAGGCTACAAAAGGCAAATACATAGCCAGCGCTGCACCATAAGACGTATGGTCGTTATAAAACGGTGTAACCACGAAGTGGGCTGCTTGCTTGTTCAGTAAACCATAACCGGCGTGCCGGTAAGTAGTGTAGAAAATAACAATGACGATTGCCACCAGATAAAACCAGACATACTTTTCCATATTTTTCCCTTCCGAAAAAATTTTGGCTGTCAGAAAATACAGCACTGCCACAAACCAAATTCTTGCCAGCAGGAATTTAAACGAAACATCCGGCATGGTGCTGGTAAGCGACGTTAACAAAATCCAGAAAATATTAAGAAATATGGCCAGCGAAACCGGGTGGGTTAAAATCTTCCTGTCGAAATTTCGCTCGTGTACTACTTTCAGGAGTAAGAGAAGAATCAGGCCGCCAAGCAGGGGTTCGGTAGGCAAAAACAAATCAAAACTGAGCCACGGCATAAACTCACTCAGCGGCACCGAAAGAGGGGCAAAAAATACAATTAAATAGATTATTTTATCAAAGGAAAAAATGGCCAGAAGGAAAATACCCAAAACAAGCGGCAGGATATTCAGGGCAAGGGTTTGCTTATTTATCAGAAACCAGGCGTTCAATAAAATAAACCCTACCGATATGAGATAAAAAAGGGTGATTTTTATGGTATGGCTCCAATTCAATTTTCAATCATTTTTCCGGTAATCGAGCACAAGAAAAACCAGCAATGCAAGAAAAAGCGCAGACAAGGTGGATAAAACCACGATGAGCCACCGCACCGGGTACGATTTTTTATCGGCCGGAACCGGGTATTCAACCACGTGAGCATAGGTAATATCTGTTTCATATTCAGACAGGTAATGCTCGTACTGGTTTGTTAACGAGTCGATAGAAGTTACCAGGTAGTCGAAGCGCGATTCGAGCCAACGTGCTTCGGTGCCCTTCAGGGCCAGGTTGTCGTAAAGGTCCTCTATCTTCCTGACATTGGTTCCGGTTGCCCTGCCCAAAGAAAGGGCATTCATATACCCTTCGGTAACCCTTTCTGCCTGTGATTTGTAATCCAGTATTCCATATTCACTCCTGACAGAATCGAGCTGGTTAAGTACAGTATCCAAATCGGCATACCTTCTGTCGAGTAATCTTTCTGAAATTTGAACCATTTCCAGCTCTTTATTCTTATGCATTTCACCCATTTTCCGGTTGTAGAAATGAATGATGGAATCGCACATATTGCTGGCCCGCTGCGGGTCTTCATCCCTCACCTTAATTTCTACCGTTTCAAATGTTGTTTTGCTGGTATTTACATTCTTATTGTAAATATCAAGCATATAGGTCATGTAAAAAGGATCGTCGCGATTAATTTTATACACCTCATCCAACCTGAAAGCATCAAACATTTTTTGTTTAATATCCCTTGAATTGACGACTTCGAGCATCTGTTCGGTTTCCGATTCCTCGCTCAAAACCCAGATATTGGTGGGATAAATACGGGCGGTTGATTTAAATTTTGGGGTGATAAACAGCGGCCCGGAAAAAAAGGCCGATAAAACTATGGCCACCACCCCTACCAGGATAAAATGAAACTTGCGCCTCCAAATCAGTTGGAGAATTCGCTGGTTGTCAAAAAAATTATTCATAAATGTGGTTTCTTTTTGATCGCACTATTGCAACGAAGCGGGAGCGCTTTTAGTATTGACAGGCAATGAATTTAGGGAATATTCATTCGGCAATCAGCAGGAAATAATTTTTCTTCCCTTTTTGCACCAGAATGTATTTTCCGCCAATTAAAAATTCATCCCCGACAAGCAATTCGGCATCGGTGATTTTTTCTTTGTTAATACTCAGGCCATTCCCTTTAATGGTCCGTCTCAATTCGCCCTTCGAAGGAAATACGGCCGTTTTTTCTGTCAGCAGCTCAATTATATTGATACCGTTTTGGATTTCAGTTTTTGAAATTTTAAACTGCGGGACCCCTTCAAAAACCGCCAGGAAGGTTTTTTCATCGAGCTTACGAAGTTGCCCGGCAGTTCCTTTTCCAAATAAAATCTGGGAAGCTTCTACCGCCATTTCATACTCCTCCCCGGAATGTACCATGGTGGTTATTTCTTCAGCAAGTTTCTTTTGCAGTAACCTCAGGTGCGGCGATTGGCGATGTTCGGAAACAAGGTGGTCAATTTCTTCTTTCTGCAATAATGAAAATATTTTTATATAACGCGCTGCATCTTCATCGGAGGTGTTTAGCCAAAACTGATAAAATTTATAGGGCGAGGTGCGTTCCGGGTCCAACCAAACATTGCCCTCTTCGGTTTTTCCAAATTTCGAACCATCGGCTTTTGTGATGAGCGGGCAGGTAACGGCAAAGGCTTCTCCCCCTTCTATCCTTCGAATCAGCTCAGTGCCGGTAACAATGTTGCCCCACTGATCGGAACCGCCAACCTGGAGTTTGCAGCCCAGGGTTTTATACAGGTGCAAAAAATCGTAGCCCTGCACCAGCTGGTAGGTGAATTCAGTAAACGACATCCCGGTGTTTGATTCCTCGCCCAACCGTTTTTTTACGGAATCTTTCGCCATCATATAATTTACCGTAATATGCTTGCCCACGTCGCGTATAAACCGGAGGAATGAAAATTCCTTCATCCAGTCGTAATTATTCACCAAAACGGCGGCGTTGGGCATGTCGCTTTTAAAATCGAGAAACCTGGCCAGTTGCTGTTTTATACATTCCTGATTGTGCCGCAAGGTAGGCTCATCCAGCAGATTGCGCTCCTGCGATTTCCCGGAAGGATCGCCAATCATTCCGGTGGCCCCGCCAATCAGTGCAATGGGCTTGTGTCCCGCCAGCTGAAAATGTTTCAGCATCATAACACTAACCAGATGGCCGATATGCAGCGAATCGGCAGTGGGATCGATTCCCAGGTAAGCTGCAGTCATTTCTTTGGAAAGTTGTTCTTCCGTTCCGGGCATTATGTCTTGCAGCATACCCCGCCATTTCAGTTCTTTAACAAAGTTCATTCAACTATTTTTTGCAAAATTTGCGCAAAGATATAAAATGTGCCTTGTTATTATGCTTCAATCGCTTTTTTAACTCTTTCAAAAACATCCTCATCCTTATTGTTTGTTCCATCCGAATTAT
Source organism: uncultured Mariniphaga sp. (assembly GCA_964422335.1). Classification (GTDB taxonomy): domain Bacteria; phylum Bacteroidota; class Bacteroidia; order Bacteroidales; family Prolixibacteraceae; genus CAYRBS01. Next base: position 12,036 of record CAYRBS010000056.1, read on the forward strand.
CCC